>CACYDB010000201.1 GCA_902773035.1 uncultured Ruminococcus sp.
AACGCCACCTACACCTTCTCGGCATGGGACGACGACAACGGCACGACCTACCTGGTCGGCATAGATCAGCTTCCGCCCGTGACAGGCAACATCACCTACACCGCGGTCTATACGGCTGACATCAAAAAACTCTTTGCAGGTCACTCCGTCACTCTCGGCGGCGACATCGGCGTGAACTTCTTTATTGATTCCAACGTAGCAGGCGTTAAGACCGCTGAGACCGCTGTCGTAAAATTCGCTTGGGACGGCGGCAAGTATATCAAAGAAGTCAACCTCAAAGAATTGACCCCCAACGAAGACGGACTGTACAAGGTGACCGTCAACGTCGTAGCCGCGCAGATGGCGCACACGATCGAAGCTGTGGCTTATATCGATGGCAAAATGTTCTATACGGTCGACCTCTACAGCGTACAGGAGTACGCCGAGGCGATTTATGACGATCCCGCAAAATATCTCTCCGACGATGAGGCTTATAAGGCTGATTCGCTCAAGGCTCTTGCCGAGGCTATGCTCCATTGCGGCGCGGAAGCACAGGCCGTGTTCGATTCCGCTCTGAACGTGAAGCCCGAACGCGCTGACAGCAATGTTCCGGAAGCCGATTATTCCGCTGTGACCGCTGGCGCTGTACAGAATGCGATCAACGGAACAACTTCCGATCTGAACGCTGTCGCAGCACAGCTTGGCGCGAAGTTCTACACCAGCTCGCTGCTTTATCTGTCGAAGAACACCCTGCGCCTTTACTTCACTCCGACAGGCCAAGAGATGCCTAACGCGGGCGCCTACGACGGCAGCAAGTCCAACTACTATTACTATAAAGACCATGTGGACATCCCCGCGGCAGAGCTGGACGATCAGCAGAGCTTCACCGTAGGCGGCGGCAGCTGGAGCACTTATGTAGGCTGCGGTAATATCAATGTAAGCGGCGGAACGATCAACGCTCGGGGCGGCACTAATGCCCCGGGTATCGGCAGCGGCTGTTTCGGTGGTTGCGGTGATATCACGATCGCCGATACCGTCATTCTGGTCACCGCGACAAAGGGAACAAACGCTCCCAACAGCATCGGCGCCGCAGATAGCGGCTCCTGCGGAACCATTATCATTGCAGACCCCTCCAAGGTCACACAAAACTAAGCCCGAAAGGAGAATAACGAATGAACAAAGAAATTTATGAGCCTACTTACCTTGAGATTATTAAATTTGTTACAGAGGATGTTATTATGACCTCGGGCGAATCGTCGGATCTTGAACCCGATCAGTGGGAGATGCCTGTCACCCCCAACTCTACCCCTGAACCCTGATCCTTCAACGGGCAGTTTGATGACTGACGAACAAAAATCATAAAATGCGCCGCTGTTTGGCTTCAATGCTCCAAACAGCGGCGTAGAAATAATATGAATTCCAATAAGAATCTAAAAAATGCTGTGCTTAACTGATTGGTTGAGCACAGCATTTATGTTTTATGGGGGAGGATTTGGTGTTATATCTTTGACCAATTAAATTACTAAAAAATCTTGATAACGTTTAACTGTTATGGTATAATTTACATAACTGGTTATTTACATGTGAACCATATGAAAGAGTGATTATATATCATCCGAACAAGATTGGCTGTGCGGGTGGATTTAAGGAGGTCAGTAAAATGAAAAGGCTGATAAACAGAGGCTTAAGCGGATTGATGGCGGCGGTTATGCTGATGACGGTAATTGCGTCCGCGCCGTTTACTGTCAACGCCGACGACAGTTCGGATTTCGAATTTGAAAGGACAGTAAATATGTCCGACTACAGTGAAATAATTAAGCTGTCAAAATATAACGGTAGCGCAACAGATGTAGTTGTGCCCGACAAGGTTCCCGACAACTATTCGAGTGATTTGATGAAGGGAAAGGATTTCTCGATCATCAAGGAATACGCTTTTCAATGGAAAAATAACATAAAAAGCGTCACTATACAAAATAATGTCAATCATATCGAAGAGGCTGCCTTTTACGGCTGCCAAAATCTCAAAGATGTGACGATCGGAACAAATCTCGATTTCCTTGGCGACCGGTGTTTTGCGGATTGTCCTAATCTTACCAAGGTAACTATCTATTCGCAGCCAAGTAGTTTTACTTTGAATCCCGGAACATTTTCAGGCAGCCCTAACGTAACCGTTTACGGTTATCACGGCTCGGCTGTCGAGACCGCAATGAAGGAAAAGGATATTCCTTTCAAGGGCATAGACCATGACTACGGCGATCCTGTATGGAACTGGGCAGACGATTATTCTTCCGCGACTGCCACGTTTACCTGTTCTCACAATGATGATACGCAGATCATCAATGCGGGAATCAGCGTCGAGCAAATCCATCAAGTTTCGGATCATGATAAAGGCGAGACAAAGTATACCGCGACCGCGGTATTAGGAAACGATACCTATACCGACGAAAAGACAGTGTCTACAAACGCGAATCATAACGTGGAATTTTTCCCCGAGAAGATCCCGACTGCCGATAGTAACGGCAACATAGCGTATAGGTATTGCTCCGACTGCGGAAAGTATTTTGAAGGCGAGTACGGGGATAAAGAAACCACGCAGGCTGAAACTCAGATACCGTATTTTACATATGAGTATACCTACGACGGCTTTTATAAGTTGACAGGCTATAACGGCGTCGATGAAGACATAACTATCCCGGACGTTATACCCGATTATTACCCCGATGAAGAGCTCCGCGGCAAAACGGCGACTATCATCAGGGAAAATGCATTCAAAGATAACACAACGATCAAAACCGTAACGATACCCAATGCGTTCACTCACGTAGGTAATTACTCGTTTTTGGGATGCTCAAATCTGACAGAGGTAACCATCGGGGAAGGTTTGGATTATTTAGGCTCAAGCTGCTTCAATCATTGTCCGAATCTGACCAAGGTCACGATCTACTCAAAAAATAATGGATTCTCAATCATGGATTCCGCTTATTCAGGCAGTGAAAATATTACAATTTACGGTTACTGCGGATCAATGGTCCAAAGAATGTTGGACACCCGTCAGATTCCCTTTGAATCTATTGGCCATAAATACAAATCTCCTGTCTGGAACTGGAACGGTTATTCCTCAGCGACCGCCGCGTTCACTTGTACCCATAATGATGATACACAGACGATCAACGCGGCGATCAGCTCCACAGTCACTAAGGAACCTACATTTGATGAGGACGGAGAGAGAAAATATACCGCCTCTGTGACCTTTGAAAATCAGCCCTATACCGACGAAAAGACTGAGGCGATCCCGAAGCTTGTGGCTGCGGCGAGCGTAACAAACGGAGATACTACAGTAGAATATGCAGACTTACAAACTGCTGCGTCGCCTGAGAACTGGGTTGCTGGAAGCACACTGACGCTCCTTGCCGACGCGGACGTTACCTCGACGATCACCGTGCCCGAGGGCGCTCATACGCTCGATCTTAACGGCTTCGGAATCCGCGCGACGGGTGATCAGAGCTTCAGCGTTATAACTATCCCTGCAAACGCGGAGCTT
>CACYDB010000202.1 GCA_902773035.1 uncultured Ruminococcus sp.
CTTAACGGCGCGCAGGATCCTACACGACATCTGCTTATCGCCCTCGAACCTGAGCACAGTATCAACAATATGCTCCAGCACCTTTGGACCCGCGATAGAGCCTTCTTTATTAACGTGACCGACCACGATGACGGGAATGTTATAGTCCTTCGCGGTATGCATTATAAGATTGGTAGACTCACGCACCTGTGTAACGCTTCCGGCCGACGACGAGAGCTCCCTGATAACCATAGTCTGAATTGAGTCAATCATTACCAAATCAGGCTTTAATTCCTTTATTTGTTCGCATACGATCTCAACGTCAGTCTCGGTCATTATGCTGAGATTCTCATTCTCAACGCCGAGCCTGTCAGCGCGCAGCTTTAGCTGTCTTTGCGATTCCTCACCCGAAACATAGAGAATCTCAAGCTTATCAAGGTTTCGGCAAATCTGCATAAGGATCGTACTTTTGCCGATTCCGGGATCACCGCCTAGGAGCACGAGACTGCCCTTGACTATACCTCCGCCGAGCACACGGTTAAGCTCCGAAAAGCCCGTGTCAAATCTTGCCTCGTCCTGTGTTGAGATCTCATTCAGAGTAACAGGCTTTGAATACGAGGAAACACGCTTTTTGACAGCCGAGGAGTCCTTAACGCTCTCCTTGATTTCTTCATTCATTGTATTCCATTCACTGCACGAAGGGCATTTTCCGTACCATTTGGGACTTTCATATCCACATTCCGAGCAGATGTATACGCTTTTGATTTTAGCCATAATTTAGATTTCCTTATCTGTTGTAATATTCCATAAATCCCGTGAACACCGCAAACGCTAGCTTATTCTGGTATTCCTCGCTATTCAGCAGAGCGGCTTCCTCGGGATTCGATAAAAATCCACACTCAACAATAACCGCAGGAATCCTCGCGTTACAGAGTAAATAAATATTCTTATCCGCAGGCTTGATCTCACGCTTATTATCAGCCTGCAAAAGCGCACATAAATTAGACCTGATACTCTCCGCCAGAGTCAAGCTGTCGGTATTATTCTGCGAGTAAAACACCTGCGCTCCGCTGTACTTTGACTGAGGAAACTTGTTTTGATGAATACTGATAACAACGTTTTCCTCGCTCTGATTGTAGATTTCCAGGCGGTTTTTCATATCCGACACTTTCCGCTGTCTGAGCGTTTCGCCGCCTGAATCAATCATTTTATCACTGCTTCTGGTAAGCCTCACGTTAATTCCGGAAAGCTCCAAAAGCCTTGAAAGCTTCTTTGTGATACTCAGGTTTATATCCTTTTCAACAATACCGTTAGCTACAGCTCCGCCGTCCTCACCGCCGTGACCGGCGTCGATTATGACGGTAACGCTTTTGCCGTTTATAACCGAGCCTGTAGAGGTGTAGCTGTCAATGTTCATAAATGTGTAAACAATCAGAACGATATAAACAACGAACATCAAAAACAGGAGTATGTATTTTCTATATTTCATAATCTCACCGCTAAATTGTATGAGATTACGGTTTAATTAATTCTTAAATATTTATTTCCAGCGCTACGGGACAGTGATCTGAGCCCAAAACCTCGGTATAAATATCGGTAGAAATGATTTTATCCCTGATGCTGTCAGACACTACAAAGTAATCAATACGCCATCCCGCGTTATTCTTACGGGCGTTGAAGCGATATGACCACCAGGAGTAAACGCCTGTTGTATCGGGATGCTGATAACGCCAGCTGTCAGTGAAGCCCGCATCAAGAAGCTCGGTGAATTTCCCTCTTTCCTCATCCGAGAATCCGGCGTTACCACGGTTAGTCTTAGGATTTTTGAGGTCGATCTCGGTATGAGCTACATTCAAATCTCCGCAGAGAATGACAGGCTTCTTCTCATTTAGTTTAAGCATATAAGCCCTCATATCATCCTCAAACTCCATACGATAGTCAATGCGCTTTAACTCATTCTGAGCGTTTGGAGTATAGCAGCAAATCAGATAAAAGCTCTCAAACTCGCAGGTTATAACCCTGCCCTCATCATCATGCTTGCCGTCAAGACCATATGTAACGTTAATCGGCTTAACCCTTGTATAAACAGCGGTACCCGAATAACCTTTTTTAACGGCGCTGTAGAAGTATTTTTCATAGCCCTCGGGCGAAAAATCCGCCTGATCAGGCTGCATCTTAGTCTCCTGAATACAGAATATATCAGCGTTCATCTCGGCAAAACTATCCTCAAAGCCCTTATTTAGACAAGCCCTGAAGCCGTTGACATTCCACGAAACCATCTTCATTTTTTATACCTCACTTTATGACCATTTGATTCATCTCACGCCTGATTCTCTTGTAATCTGGACAAAACTTTGAGACGATATCATAAAACTCCCTGCTGTGATTATGCACCAGAAAATGCGAGAATTCATGCACTATCACGTAGTAAATCTGCTCCTCTGTACAGTAAATCAGATTCACGCTCAGAGCTATGATCCCTTTAACGTAGTTGCAGCTCCCCCACCTCGAGCTCATTTTCTTTATTTTAAGCTTAGGATAAGGAATGTTATATTCTCTAAAGGAATTATAAACCTCGTTATAATACCTGACTATCAGCTCGGAAAACTCCTCGGCGGTATACAGGGGCTTTAGCTTTTCCTTTGATTTATAGCCGTCGATCGCGTCCAGTATAAAGTCCGACTTTTTCAGCACAAAATCGTCAATATATTTGAGCGGAACCCTCGGACTCGCCGAGACCGATACTGTCAGATCAGGCTTGATACGCATATTTATATTCTTGACTCTCTTGCGAACAAGCTCATATTTTATTATAATTCCGTTCTTTTCAACTTCTCTAATCATCTATAAATTACTGCTTCTATCGTATTTTCGGCGCAGAGTTTTGAGCGCCTTTGTCTCAATCCTGCTGATGTATGAACGGCTCACTCCAAGTAGTGAAGCGACCTCACGCTGAGTGACGGGCTTATTTCCGTCGAGACCGTATCGCATAGTGATCACCGTTTTTTCACGCTCGTCGAGCTCCGAGTTTATATACCCGTACAGTTTTTTAGCGTTGAGCTTATCGTTTAATGAATCCAGGATATTATCGTCCGTCGCGAGAATATCTATCAGAGTCAGCGGATTTCCGTCTTTATCGGTATCGATCGCCTCATTCAAAGAAATATCCCGCGAGGTCTTTTTGAGATTCCTAAAATACATCAGAATTTCATTTTCAATACAGCGTGAAGCGTAGCTCGACAGCCTTATATTTTTGTTGATATCAAAGGTGTTAACAGCCTTGATAAGTCCGATCGTGCCTATTGACACGAGGTCGTCCTGATCGCTTCTTGACGAATAATACTTCTTGATTATGTGAGCGACAAGCCTTAGATTATGCTCGACAAGCTTATTTCTAGCGTCAGTATCGCCCTTTGACGCTCTTTCAAGACAATCCTTTTCCTCCTCCTTTGACAAGGGCTTCGGAAATGTTCCGTTACCGCATACGTGCAGCAGGAAAAAGAATATGTACTGTCCAATAAAACTGAATAACTCAAACAAAAACAACACTCTCCCGATAAAACATATTCAAAGAGAATGTTATTCTTGCAAGTCCTTTTAATTTATTTGTTTAAGCTCTTGTCTACCTGCATCATAATAGCGCATTCCATACGCTTTTTGAACAGCTTACAGCCGTATTCATAGGTGCCTGTGATTGAGCCTGTCGCGTGATACGCGTTAGCGGCGCATCCTCCGCTGCAATAGAGCTTCGCCCAGCAGTCCTTGCACTCAGGTCTTGCGTAAGCGTTGCACAGCTTGAACTCGTCCTGCTTTTCTTTATTAGTGACGCCCTTCCAGATGTCGCCCATAAGATACTTTTCATCACCGACAAACTGGTGGCAGGGATACAAATCTCCCCAAGGCGTTACAGCCATATACTCTGTACCTGAGCCGCAGCCGGATATTCTCTTATATATGCAGGGTCCGGATGTGAGATCGATCATATAGTGATAGAATGTGATCGGCTTACCCTCTTTCTCACGACGGAGCATATCCTTAGCGAGGATTTCGTACTGCTCATAAAGCTTGGGCAAATCCTCGTCAGTCAGCGCGTAAGGATCGTCGGGAGAGCATACCACAGGCTCCATAGATAGCTCGGTGAAGCCTAAATCAGCCATATGGAAAATATCATTTGTAAAATCCACATTGTTATGCGTAAAGGTACCGCGGACGTAATAACCCTTGTTGCCCCTGCGCTCGACAAAATGCTGAAACTTTGGGACAATCAAATCGTAGCTGCCCTGACCATTGACGGTTTTGCGGAGATTGTCGTGAACCTCCTTGCGACCGTCAAGGCTTAAAACAACGTTATGACACTCTTTATTAGCGAAGTCGATAACCTCATCGTCAACAAGCACGCCGTTTGTAGTCAATGTAAAACGGAAGTTTTTGTTATGTTCCTTCTCGATTGAGCGAGCGTACTCTACAATACCCTTTACGACCTCAAAATTCATCAGAGGCTCGCCGCCGAAGAAGTCTACCTCAAGATTTCTCCTGCTGCCGCTGTTCTCAATAAGAAAATCAATCGCTCTCTTGCCTACCTCAAGGCTCATAAGCGCTCTCTCGCCATGATACTTGCCCTGACTCGCAAAGCAATACTCACAGTTGAGATTACAGGTATGAGCGATATGCAGGCAAAGCGCCTTGATAACCGTATTCTTTTTCTTAAAATCAAAGGCTAAATCAGCGTATTCATCCTCAGTAAAGAGCTTGCCGCTGTTTTTAAGCTCCTCAACGTCGCCGATACACTCGAGCGCGTCAAGAGCTGTGAGCTCAGGATAAGCTTTGAGAATTATCTCAACAATCTTTTCCTTACTCTCACTCTCATAAAGCCCTATGATGTCATAAGCGACGTCGTCAACAACGTGAACGGAACCACTGAAAACATCCAAAACTATGTTATAGCCGTTAAGCTTAAATCTGTGTACCATAAAATCACCTGAAAAATGTGTATACAAGGAAAAACCGCCTTGCGAATAAACGCAAAACGGCATATGTTTCCTTAAAATCTTACTCTTCGTCTAAGCACTTTTCGCACTGCTGGTTAGCAACACCGCAAGAAGTCTTGCATGCTGACTGGCAGGATGTCTGGCATTCGCCGCAACCGCCGCTAACAGCGCTCTGCTTTAAGTCACGAGTTTCAATAGTCTGAATTCTTTTCATACTGAAAACCTCCATTAAAGTATATTAAAATTTTATCATATCAGTCGA
>CACYDB010000203.1 GCA_902773035.1 uncultured Ruminococcus sp.
ACGCTTCTGAGGAAGTCGATACCGCCGTATACGCCCTCGAGCTCCTCGCCCGGAGTACGCATTGAGCTTGACTTCCAAGCACCAACGGCTACGATAACGGCGTCATTCTCGTCCTTCAAGGACTTGATTGTAAAGTCAACGCCGAGCTTTGAGTTGTTGACAAGCTTAACGCCTGTTTTCTCGATGATGGCGATTTCCTTGTCGAGAACCTCCTTGGGAAGTCTGTACTGAGGAATACCGTAGCGGAGCATTCCGCCCATCTTGTCCATCATATCGTAAACAGTTACGCTGTGGCCGAGCTGAGCAAGGTAGTAAGCGGCTGTAAGTCCCGCGGGACCTCCGCCGATGATAGCTACCTTCTTGCCTGTGGGAGCCTTAACGTCGGGTGTGTAGCTGTCAGCCTTTAAGTCCATATCAGCCGCGAACGCCTTGAGCTGAGCAATATTGATCGGCTCCTCAACGTTCTTTCTGCGGCAGTTCTTCTCGCAAGGGTGAGGACATACGCGTCCGATTGAAGCGGGAAGCGGAATTTTATTTTTAATGAGCTTTAACGCGTCCTCAAACTCGCCGTTGGCGATGAGTCCGACGTAGCCCTGACAGTCTGTTCTCGCGGGGCAGTTGAGCTGACACGGAGCTACGCAGTCGCCGTCGTGAGCGGACATAAGCAGCTCCATAGCGACCTTACGCGACTGAACTACTCGCTCGCTCTCTGTGTTGACGACCATACCCTCGCTGACCTTGGCGGAACAGGAACGCAGGAGCTTGGGAATACCCTCAGCCTCAACAACGCAAAGTCCGCACGCGCCGTAGACCTCTACAGCCTCGTCGTAGCAGAGTGTGGGAATGTATATTCCGGCGCCGCGCGCCGCCTCTAAGATTGTGGAACCCTCGGGGGCCTGAACGGCTTTACCGTTTATTGTTAAATTAATCATTTCGCGCCCTCCTTATTCTTTCACAATCGCGTCAAAGCGGCAGCTCTGGTAGCACTTACCGCACTTGATACACTTCTCTGTATTGATAACGTGAGGCTGCTTGACTGTACCCGTGATAGCGTCAACGGGGCAATTTCTCGCGCAGAGAGTACATCCCTTACACTTATCGGCGACAATTCTGTACTCGATAAGGTCTGAGCATTCGCCCGCGGGACACTTCTTCTCCTTGATGTGAGCCTCATATTCGTCTCTGAAATATTTAATGGTTGTAAGCACGGGGTTGGGAGCCGTCTGACCGAGACCGCAGAGCGCGCCGTCCTTGATTGAATAGCACAGCTCCTCGAGAAGCTCGATGTCGCCTTCCTTGCCCTCGCCCTTAGTGATTCTGTCGAGCATTTCGAGCATACGCTTTGTACCGATACGGCAGTGGATACACTTACCGCAGCTCTCCTTGGCTGTAAAGTCGAGGAAGAACTTAGCCATACCTACCATACAGGTGCTCTCGTCCATAACAACCATACCGCCTGAGCCCATGATAGCGCCTATCGCGCCGATTGCCTTGTAGTCGATAACGGTGTCGATCAGCTCGGCGGGAATACATCCGCCGGAGGGACCGCCCATCTGTACAGCCTTGAACTCCTTATCGGTTTTCATACCGCCGCCGATGTCAAAGATAACGTCTCTGAGAGTCTTACCCATCGGGATCTCAACAAGACCTGAGCGTTTGACCTTACCTGTAACGGCAAAGACCTTGGTGCCTTTACTGCCTTCGGTGCCCATCGCGGCGAATGCCTCGCCGCCGTTGTTGCTGATCCACGCGACGTTGGCGAAGGTCTCTACATTATTAATGTTAGAGGGTTTTCTCCAAAAACCGCTTTGTGCAGGGAAAGGAGGCTTCAAGCGCGGCATACCGCGATGACCTTCCAAGCTCTCGATAAGAGCCGTTTCCTCACCGCAGACGAACGCGCCTGCGCCTGCCTTGATCATGAAGTCGCAGGAAAAGTCCGTGCCGAAAATATTGTTGCCGATGATGCCCTTTTCACGCGCCTGTTCAAGAGCGTTTTTCAGTCTCTTAATTGCGAGCGCATACTCCGCGCGAACGTAGACGACCGCGTGCTTCGCGCCGA
>CACYDB010000204.1 GCA_902773035.1 uncultured Ruminococcus sp.
CGTCAAAAAAGCAACCAACCATCAGTTGAGTGGTGTAAAAATCGCAAAAAAGCTGCCGCAAAATCTTTCGATCTGCGACAGCCCGTTTCTTTTATTAGATTATTAAATTCAGCAACAGGAAGAAGCAAATAATTATTAGAATAAATACGAGGTGCTTCCACTTTTTGTCTACAAGCAAGCCCGCAAATTCTCTGAGGAACGCGTTGGGGAAGAAGTAGAGCTTGGTTTTTGCCGATAAGCCCTTAGCCTCAAAGCCGTTCTTCTTAGCCAGTATATAACCTCTGAAAACGTGGTAGTTAGTGGTCGAGAACGCTATCTTCTTGTTTTCAAAGTCGTCGGCGTGATTTTCTATTACCTTTTTCGAGAGCTTCATATTCTCAAAGGTGTTAACGCTCTTATCCTCACGCGCGATCTGATCCTTTGGAATCCCGAGGCTGAGCAGATAGTTCTCCATAGCCTCACCCTCGGAGATAACCTCATTCGAGCCCTGTCCGCCTGAGGGTACGAATACGGCTTTCTTACCTGTCTTTTCAAGCTGTTTTTTCGCAAACTCAACGGCTCTGTCAACTCTGCCCTTCAGAAGCGGAGTCGGAGTTCCGTCCTTCCTGATAGCGCAGCCGAGGATTATGATGTAGTCGCGGTCGTAAGGCATTTTGTACTTCGTCGCGAGGAATGAGCAGACGACGGTTGACAGAAACATACACTCAACATAGCAGATGATGTAGTTGAGCGGCAGGATAAAGGAGTCGTAGAACGGCAGACTCTTTATAAAGGGCAGGAAATACGCTCCCGAGGTCAGCATAGTTCCGATAAACCACAGCACCGCGAAGATGATCCCGAGCGTGTTTACAGGGCGGTAGCCCTCGTGACGCATAAGCCATATGTTGCTGACAGCCAGCAAAGCTGAGAGGGTGAACATCAGCGGCGTGATCATAAACAGCATAATTATTCCCGCGTCCGATACAAAAAACAGAAAATCCGTGAACGTATATATAACGTTGTTTATCATTCTGTAAGACGTGTATATGAGCAAAAAGCCTATATAAATACTCAGACCTCCGCAGGCTATCATCGCGTATGAGAAATTGCCCTTTCGGAAATAGTCGATAAACATCCACAGCATTACGACTTCGATCATCAGCAGCGCGAAGAGTATCATCAGGATAGTGACGTCAAGTCCGCTGAAGCTTATCCTGCCTCTTGTCTTTTCGATTATTATATTGAAGTTATTAACCTCCAGCTCATATGTGTCATAACTGTATTCGTTATTGGTGTAGCTTGTACGCAGCTTGATCGTCGTTGAGCCCTTGCCGACAGCGTCGAGCTCCAGCACGATTTCAGAGCCCTGCTGATGAAGCTGTGAGCATTTGATAACACTCTCGTCCGCAACCTCAACCGAGTAGGTCGAGGGACTGAAATGCTCCGAAAACTTATTGGTGTGCATTGTGTAGTGACTGCCCGTGAGCATTATGTAGGTGATCGAGAAAATCACGAGCGCTATCAGCCCGATATTAAGCGCCAGTATTCTTTTGTTAAGTTTCATAACACCCTCCTGTCAGAATTTTTCAGTATAAAATATATCACAAAACGATTGAAATGACAAGCATTCATCAAAAAGAATTGCATTTTAAGCTCATTAGTGCTATAATCTCATAAGATTTATAAGGGAGGCATTTATGGACTACATTCTAACTACCGAAAATCTTACCAAGACCTACGGCAAGAATGACGCGGCAAAGAATATTAACATTCATATCCGCGAGGGCGAAATCTACGGCCTTATCGGACGCAACGGCGCGGGAAAAACGACCGTTATGCGTATGATAAGCGGACTTTCACGCCCGACAGACGGAAGCTATACACTCCACGGCGAGCAGAAAATCGGCGTCGGAGTGCTCATCGAAAGCCCGGGGATTTACCCGAATATGACGGCTCACGAGAACATCAAGCTCAAGTGCATAGCTATGGACTGCGACGACGACGCTTATATCAAGGAGCTCCTCGACATCGTCGGGCTCGGCGATACTGGCAAGAAGAAGGCGGGCGAGTTCTCGCTCGGAATGCGTCAGAGGCTCGGAATAGCCCTCGCGCTCGTAGGCGACCCGAGGATGATCGTCCTCGACGAGCCTTTCAACGGTCTTGACCCTCAGGGTATCGCCGAAATCAGACTGACGCTTGAAAAGCTCAGGGACGAGAAGGGCGTTACGATTATGATTTCCAGCCACATTCTCGACGAGCTCGCGAAGCTCGCCGACTCCTACGGAATCATTCACGAGGGCGAGCTGCTCGACGAGTTCAGCTCAGACGACCTCAGAGAGCGTTGTGAGCAGTATGTCGTGGTCAGAACAGACGACGACGCTAAAGCCTTGGAGCTTATCAAGGCGCAGGGCTTTGACGCGACAGCGGATGAACACAGAAATCTTATCCGCGTAGACGACGCCCTGGGCAAGACCTCAGAGCTTAACAAAAAGCTTGTTGAAAGCGGCTTAGGCGTAAGCGAGATTTTTGCGAAAAATGTAAGTCTTGAGGATTATTACCTCAGTCTGACGGGAGGCGGAAAAGATGAGTAAGCTTATAAAAATGGATTTAAGGCGTATGCTTAACGCCAAGCTGTTCAGGGTGCTGCTGATAATAACCGCTTCACTGAATCTCGTGTTCCTGATAGGCGGAATGATATTTATAAAGATGGTTCCCGAAATACAGTCCTCGATGAATATTTCCTTCGCCGACCAGATTTCAGTACCCGTTCAGCTCTCACTGATGTCGATTATGATTTATATGTCGGTCGTAAGCTTTTCCTACGCCGACTTCGCGGGAGGATATATCAAGAATCTCGCGGGTCAGGTAGGGGACAGAGGTAAGCTTGTTATCTCCAAGTTTGTCGTTATGGCGATACATAATTTTATTTTCCTGTTTGTATGCAGTATTGCGAATATCGTGGCAGCCTTTATTTCTATATTCTTAGGCTCAACGATAGAGTTCGGCGCGGATATACTCCCCGCGCTGCTGACATTCTTGCTCAAGTGGCTGCTCGTTACAGCCCTCGGCTCGATACTCATATTCATCACAAACGGCATAAGGAGCAAGACCTTCGCCGTTATTATGGGAGTAATCTTCGGCGCGGGAGCTCTCAATCTTCTGTATATGGGAGTCAACTTCGGAGTTATGAATGTTCTCAGACTCAAGGAGTTCAACATTTCCGACTATATGCCCGACCAGCTCGTGTCATCTGTAGACGTCGCGACAAATACGCTCGTCCTCAACGGCGTTATCGCGGCAATTGTGTGCATAGCGCTGTTCTTAGCGTTGACGTTAAAGCTGTTCAAGAGTAAGGATATTAAATAAACGACGAGCCGTCGCAGCTGCGACGGCTCATTTTTTGTTTATCAGGCTATTTGATCCTGAGCTTTATAGTTTTATTGATTGTCTTTGATTTATACTTTGAGTTGCCCTTAGCCTTGATTTGAACTTTGATCTTGTAATTTTCCTTCTTGGCTTTTTTCCATATCTTGATCGTAAGATTACCCTTTGTATTGATCTTTAAGAATTTCTTAATAATCTTTTTAGCCTTGGTGATTTTAACGCTTACCTTGCCCTGAGCTTTCTTAATCGTAAGGACTTTAACCTTTTGAGCTTTTTTCTTGAGCTTCTTTAGCTTAACGCTCTTGGTTTTAGCCGTTACTTTAATCGGATTAGCGGCTTTCTTGGTTACTGTGGGAGAAGTCGGCTGATCGGGAGCGGTTGTCGTTTCGGGAGCGGCGGGCTGAGTCGGAGCTGTCGTACCCTCGGGAGAGGTCGCGGGCTCGGGATTTGTCGGCGCCTCGGGATCAGTGGACTGCTGAGGGCTCGTAGTTTCCTCGGGGTCTGTGGACTGCTGAGGGCTTGTAGTTACCTCGGGGTCAGTGGACTGCTGAGGGCTCGTGGTTTCCTCAGGGTCGGTGGACTGCTGAGGGCTCGTAGTTGCCTCGGGGTCTGTGGATTGCTGAGGGCTCGTAGTTTCCTCGGGGTCGGTGGACTGCTGAGGACTTGTAGTTTCCTCGGGGTCAGGAGTTGTTTCGAGCGTATCGGGCTGACTTTCAGTCGGCTCGCTCGGACTGTATGTCGTGTCAGGCTCGGTCGGATTGGGCTCTGTTTCAAATTTTACATCCGCGGTCAGATAGTCTTCATATAGATGTTGTGAGATATGCGCTTTTTTACCGTTGATTGTAACCTCGGGTGTAACGCCCTTGAAGGTGTAGCCCGTGGCGGGTATTAAAGTGATCATAACGGTGTATTCCGTGTTATACATAAAGGTATCGCCTTCCTTTATCGCCCCATCCATCAGGCTGTACCAGTTAACGCTTTTAACGGTGACGCCGGTCGGAGCTTCAACGGATTTTACTACCTTCGCTCCCGCTACAGGCTCGGCTAAATTTGTTATGGCAACGCTTGTAAGAGGCGTTTTCTTCTGGAGGCTTGGGTACTTTAAGTAAACGCGGAGCTTTTTGACCGGATTCTCGCCCGGTAACTGCTGTACCTCAGCGTCTTTATGGTTTATCTGCGCGGTAACTGTTGTGTAATTGTCCTTGTCAACAGCGAAGTTATAGCCGTCCTTGGCGGTTACGTTGAAGAACGCGTAATAGGTTTTGCCTTCTTCAAACTTATCGCCGTTTACCATATCGCACTTATCGGTATCGTTCCACCATTCGATTGCGTTATTTTCAACAGTTACACCCTCGGTGGCTTTGAATGTAAAGATGGCTTCATCGTTGACCTCGGGCTCGTTTATCTGAGTAAATGCCATTGTCCCGAGCTCCTGCTCGCCTGTTTTATATATTTTTGACGTGACGCAAATATACTTTTTTGGGTCAAGGCCCGTGACTTTGGATGTGTCGACTGCAATGTCGTCGATTGTGCCGGAGACCTGAACCGTGTCTTCGGCAACGCAGAACACGTGGTAAATATCGGCTTGCAGGAATAACACCAGCTTGTATTCCTTCAGCGGCTTAAAAACATCGGAGCTTGTCATACGATTCTTGTCGGTGACATTATACCAATACCCGTCGTATTTGGAGTAGCCATCGCCGTATGTAAATACGCTTGTGTTGGGTTTAGCGCCCGCGACGGGTTCCTCGGCGGTTCTGAGCGTTACGTCATAAAGAATAACGGGATTGTCGGGGTCATAGAGCTTGGGGAAAGTTAAGCTAACGGTAATCTCATCCTCGGGAGTAAACTGGGCGGCGGTGATTATCGCGTCCTGTCCGTTGATTGTACCTTTAACGGTAGTTTTTCTCTTATCGTCTACCGCGAACTTATAGCCCTTGTCGGCTTTAAGCGTAAAGGCAACGCTGTATTCTTTAAGATTCTTGAATTTTTTAGTAGCGGAAACAGTTTCGCCGTCGGTTGCGTTAGTCCAGACGGGCTTAGCGTTCTTTACGGTAAAGCCCTCTGTGGTTGTGTTATATGTAAAGCTCGGGTTTTTGTCGATTTCAGGCTCTACAATATCCGTAAAGTCAACGCTGGTTATAGGCTTGATATATACAACCGTGATATGATCCTTGTTTTTAGCGTAGGTTTCGCCGACGCTGCCCTCGGTTGTATAAATCGTAAACGCCGCGACAGGCGAATCTCCTGAGTCGTAACCAAAAGCTTCAAATCCTATTTTTTTAGTTCCCGCGGGAATAAAAACGTCCGTTAACGCTGTTCCGCGAAAAGCGTAGCTTCCGATTTCGGCTTTAGCGCCGTCGTTAATCGTAACCTCGGCTAATTTAGTACATCTGCTGAAAGCTTCGTCGCCGATTAATTTGATATGGGTAGAGATTGAAATACTCTCAAGCGCCGTACAGTTTGAAAACGCCGCCAAATCGATTGTCTCAAGTTCAAACGGAAGATTAATAGTTTTTAAACCCGTACATTCTGAGAACGCGCTTTTTCCGATATAAGTAAGATTATTAGGCATAGTTACCGACGTCAGATTCTTACACCAGTAAAACGCTCCGTTGCCTATAGTCTTGATTCCGTTTTCGATAGTAACGGATTTGACGCTTAAACTATTGAAGCTTACGGGACCATCCGTAGCCCACGGCATCTTACCGTTGCCGTCTTTCTCGATAGTCGTACCTCCGAAGATACGGAGATGACCTGTCGCTGAATCAAACTCATACTGACAGTCGCCTACGGTACCGCTTTTTGAAACCTCGGCGTTAGCGGTAATGGGAGCGACCGCAAATACGCTTACGAGCATAAGCAGCGCAAGTATAATACTTAGATATTTCCTGATTGACAACATAGTATACCTCCTCTTCATATACATCTATGTACCTTAATTGTAGAATAATCATATGGCAAAATCAATTGACTTTTTGCAATAAAAATGACAATAGTTTTTGTGAGAACTTACAAAACCACGCATCCCGCGAGCATTAATTAACGCGTGAAATGAGTAAGCTGATAAAGATGGATTTAAGGCGTAAGTTGAACGCCGGGCTGTTAATGAGTAAGGATATTAAATAAACGACGAGCCGTCGCGGTAGCGACGGCTCATTTTTCTTGTTATCTTTTAGCAACCTACGTGCAAAGATCCTGTTTGCTTTTCGCTGAATGTTTTGGGATTAATATATCCTGTTTTACCCTTTTTGTTTTTAATTTCCAGATAAACGGAGGTTTTGCTTTTTCTGTAATATGATTTGATCGTGAATGTATCATTCTTTTTGAGCGTATACGCAACCTTGCTTCCGCCCGGCTTTTTATACACTTTATTCTTCACCTTGGATACATGCACGGTTTCCTTATTATTAAACCCTTCGTTATAAAGCTTATAGCTCTTATCCTTTGTGTTAACGTATTTTCCGCTGACGAGCTTTACATTGTTTTTAATATGGATAAAGTCCATACCGTTGCCGTTTTTATAAGACGCTAATCTGATACAAACCTTATTTAAGAGTTTGCCTTTTCCGTCAACCGTTATAAGCTTATCCGACGCGGAATGAACATCGGTGAATTTATCGAATTTGGATTTGATCAGGGAGTAGATATCCTGAACCTTCTTTGTTTTTCCGTTTGAATACTTATAGTAGTAAATATGCTTTATCTCCGACCATTCCTGAGGGTTATCAGACCAATAGCCCTGAATAATCAACACCTCTAACTGTTTGTCGGATTTATCAGTATCGGCGACAACAGCTTTCACTTTCATTGTATCATTTGCGCTGAACACTTTTTTGCCTTGAATAAACAAATCGCTCTTATAGTAGGTAGTATATTCCTCTTCATTCTTGGTCTGTTCAAACCTGACCTCCTCCGATTTACCCTTCTTATCAAGGTTGAATGAGTAGGTTTTATTATTCTTCAGGAAGGTAGTGGTTGCGGTTTTGGCGCTTGCGGAAACGGTCGGAATAATGAATAAGCTCATTATAACCGTAATCACAAGTAAAAGGGCGATGTAATTTTTGAAAGTTTTCATATTGTATCCTCCTTGTTTGTACATCATTGTTATATCTGCTCGAAATCATAAACCTGACGGTATCCATATAGTACACAGATACCGTCGGGCTTTTAACTATTATTATCTGCCAAGCTATCTGCTCGATTTCAAATTATTTAACTTTTACCTTGATTTTTTTGAAGGTTCCGCTCTGGGCGTATACGTAGACAAAGCACTTACCCTTTTTCTTTGCGGTGATTTTACCTGTCTTGCTGACCTTCGCAATCTTTGTGTTCGAGGACTCGTAACAGAGCTTGCGGTGGTTCCTGACCTTCAAAATCTTGTTCTGAGGTACTGCCTTCGCTTTCAGCTTGAAGGACTTGCCCTTCTTTATAGTTACCTTGTCCTTCTTGGCGGCGGTGGTGATTTTCTTGTAATTGCCTGTTATGCCGCCCTTGGTGGAGATGTGAAGCGTCTTTGACATTGTGATCATCTGATCATTCTTGTCGAAGGCGACGATAAGATACTTGTAGTAAGAGCCCTTCTTGAGCTTTTTCTGAGTGTAGGAGGTCTTTGACACGAGCTTGAGGAGCTTGTAGGGCTTGCCGCACTTGTTGCCGTAGATTGCGTAGGTCTTGGCGCCCTTGACCTTGTTCCACTTGATTGTGATTGAGTTCTTCTTGACCTTTGACTCGCGGGCTGAGAGCAGTCCGAACTTACTTCCCGCGGGGTCTTTATCGTTCTTGAGATTTGTGATCTTCTTGTTGACAGACGCCTTACTGTTCGCCGAGGGAGCCTTTGTCGGAGCAGCTGTCGCGGGCTCTGTAGCCTTAGTAGTCGGCTCTGTAGCCGTTGTAGGCTCTGTGGTGGGCTCAGCCGTTGTAGGTTCTGTAGCTTCTGTGGTAGGTTCAGCCGTCGTGGGCTCTGTAGGCTCTGTGGTGGTCTCGGCAGTTGTGGGCTCTGTAGCCTCTGTGGTGGGTTCGGCAGTTGTGGGTTCTGTAGGCTCTGTGGTGGGTTCGGCAGTTGTGGGTTCTGTAGGCTCTGTAGTAGGCTCGGCTGTTGTGGGCTCTGTCGGAATATCCTTCCAGAGAGCGCTGATAACAATATCGTCCGTGACGGTTATCTTATCGCCGACCTTGCCCATATCCCAGCCGTCAAATTCCTTGCCTTCGGGAGCTGTAAATTCACAGTCGGGGAGGGTGAACTCGCCTTTGTACTGAACCTTAACGTTGTTCATCTTGCCCGTACCGCCGCCT
Source organism: uncultured Ruminococcus sp. (assembly GCA_902773035.1). Classification (GTDB taxonomy): domain Bacteria; phylum Bacillota; class Clostridia; order Oscillospirales; family Acutalibacteraceae; genus Ruminococcoides. The sequence goes on from CACYDB010000204.1 coordinate 8,659, forward strand.
GAGTGGAAGAGTACGGTGTACTCGTTAGCCGTCCACTTGGCGTGGAGGGTGAGGCTCTCGGTTACGGGCTCGGTGAAGGTGTAGAGCTTTTCAAGCGCCTCATCATACCAGCCTCCGAAGGTGTAACCCTTTTCCTCGGGAGCTGAGGGCTCGACCGCCTTGCTGCCGTGAGCGACGGTCTGAGAGTCGATCTGAGCGCCGTGGTTGTTCATATTGAAGCCAACCGAATACTCGTTGATCGTCCACTTCGCGTAGAGGGTGATGACGCCCGTGACGGCGGAGTCGAAGTCGTAAGCGTTCTCGAGCTTCTCGTCCGTGTACCATCCGCCGAAGGTGTAACCCGTTTCCTCGGGAGCGGCGGGAGCTGTCGCCTTATGATTCTCGTAAATCGTCTGAGTATCTACAGCGTCGCCGAGACCGCCCGTCTCGAAGCTGACGTCATAGGTCGGAAGCTTCTTGATCAGAAGGTGGCCGGAGAAGTTGTCATCGTCAACGTCATAGACATATTTGTTTTTAAAGCCGACGCTTTCGGGAGCGTAAACCTTGAAGATGTCGGGATAATCAATGGTTTCATTTCCGATGTATCCCGCGCTGAAGGCGGTTGTGTCGATCTCAAAGCTTTCGGCGTTCTCGTGAATGTAGAGCGTTTCATCCGCGTGGATATACGCGGAGCCTGTGATTTTCACAGCTCCCGAGTTGATATGCAAACTTCCGTCGGTGTAAATTACGCTGCCGTCGGATGTGAGCTCAAAATCACCGTCGAAGTATAAGTCGCATTTATCAGCCTTAAACGCCGCGCTCGCGGCAGACTGAGTCATATGCCATTTGCCCTTTACGGTAACGTCCATATTATCCGCGTAAATCAGGCTGTCGTTAATATTGGACTGCGTGATTTCGGGCTCATCAAGTGTAAGAGTGTTCGTATCGGGGTCGAACTTAGCTTTGCCGCCGTCGCCTAGGATATCGTCCTGAATAATGCTTGTTACCTGTTTGCCGCCGACCCAAAGGGGATAATAAGTGACGTCGTCGCCGATAAACTTAAACTCGGAGAGCTGGAAGGTGTTGCCGTCTCTGACGCTGTTGATGGTAAGACGGAAGTAGGAGTAATCCTTTGACAACCTTGATGTAGAGAAATAGTTTTCCGCGCAATTTTCGGTTGACATACCCGTAAAATCATTTACTTCGGAAATAATGAACCAGTCCATGCCGTTATTGCTTGCCTCGAGCTTCCAGGATTTCGGATTGCGGTCGGGATAAGTTTCGGAATCGTTTGCCGTGACAAGCTTATATCCTCTGAAAAGTATGGGCTTTGAGGTCTTGAATTTAACCGAGAATGAGGATGTGAAATTCGATACGCACCATTTTGTGTCGGTATCGTTGTCAAACAGATTCTCACATTCTTCGTTATTATTGCCTGCTGTCGAGAATATGTCGGTGTAGGAGTGAGTATCAGACTTGTCCGATTTGTAAATCGCTAAATCCTCAGCGGGCATTACGAAAAACAGAATATTATTTTTCTGGTCGATATAGTGCTCATCCGATACGTAAAGCGTGTCGGAGTCTTTGACTGACAGCCTTACGACCTCGTTCTCGGCGGCGTAGATTTTGTTGTCGTACACTAAGCCCTTGTCGCTGACGATTTTGAACTCCGAGTCGATTGTCGCGGTATACGCGCGCTTACCTCTGTCAGTCCACGAGCGATCGTGACCTTCGGTTTTCACATCAGCGGTGTAATAAACATTTTTAAGCGACGGGTCCTGAGGCTCGCCCAGTCCGACGGGGTGCTCGCTGTCGCTTAAATCAAGACAGTTTTCGAGTATGGGAGTTGAGCCGTTGTCGCTCCAGCCCCAGAAGGTTCCGCCGTGAGTCAGGTTGTTGAGCTTGCCGTCGAAAACGCAGTTTTTAAGAGTAGTCGAGCCCTTATCTCCGCTGTGACCGACAAAGCCTCCGGCGAAGCGCTTGGAGTCTGTGGAGGTCGATTCTACGGTTGCCTTGACGACGCAGTTTTCAATTAGATTTGTACCGTCATTGATTCTGCCGATAAGACCTGAGCTGTGCCATCCGCCCTTGACAGTGCCGACGGTGGTGAGGTCCTTGATGGTCGCGTCGCTGATAACGTGGAACGGAGCCGTGAATTTTTCTCTGCCTTCAAAGCTGAGAGTTAGAGTCTTGCCGTTGCCGTCAAATACTCCCTTGAAGCTGTTTGCGGTTGTGCCGAGTGATTTATTAATCTCAATGTCGTTTTCGAGACGGAAGTACATTGTGCTTTTGCATTTTCCGTACGTGACAAAATCCGAGAGGTTATTCCAGTCCTCAGCGGTTTTGATAAGATAGGGGGAGGTCTCGGTTCCTTCTCCCTCAAAGTCAACTTCCGCCGCGTGCGTAATAAGAAGGCGCTTCGCGTATTCGTCGGTAGCGGCGTTAACCAGCCGATTGTAATCAAAACCGTAATCCTTGGGCTCGGACACATAGACATCTGTGTCGCAGATTATATCTTTGTAGTTTATCAGCGCCGCTACTGTGGTTCCGACGGACTCAAAGCTCGTCACGTCGTTATATACGTACAGCGTTCCGCCTATTAAGATACCGTATTTGCTTGTGCATTTTACACTGCCTGAATTGACGCTCAGATTATAATCGGTCAGTACGCTGTAATTTTCGGCCGCTAATTCAAAATCACCCCTGAGATTTATGTGGGTGTAATCTCCGTATATGCAAGTATCGGCGTCGGCTTCTGTTTTATGCCAGCTTCCCGCTATAGTCATACTTGTAAGCTTCGCGTAAATATTAGAGTATGCGTGTGTGCCCGTTATTGTCGGATTGTCGAGCGTGAGAGTTTTGGTATCGGGGTCGTACTTAGCCTTACCGCCGTCGCCGAGGATATCGTCCTTGTTGTTTGAGGTTACACGGATTCCGCCGACCCAGAGATCATATGAGTCGTAGACAGGATTTGTTGTTTCCGTAGGCTGAGTAGTCTCTGACGTGGGAACGGTAGACTCTGTCGGGGGAATTGTAGTCTCAGTCGTAGGCTCTGTTGATTCCGTCGGAGGAATGGTAGTCTCTGTCGGAGCGGAGGTAGTCTCGGGATCGGTCAGAGGTACGGTCTCGGGGTCAGTCGCGATCATATCCTTGTGCATAAGCACAGCCCTTTTTGTGTTTGAGCCGTTCTGATTGCAAATGCTGTAATACGAGCCCGTGACGATTTTTATAATATGGTTTTCGGGAGTGGTAACGACTATGTCGCCGCCTATGGAAAGCTCCTTGACGAGCAGGGGACATACGTCGCCCTCTAAATCAAGCTTTGTGATGTCGTCTGATACGGTGAGCTTACCGTTGGCGCCTAACGCCGCGTAGCCGTCCTCGCCGCCCTTAGCCGTAACGGTGCCCGAGATTATGTCCGTATCGCCGAATGAATAAACGCCGTACTGCTTGCCCTCAAAATTGAAGTCGCCGTCGAGGGTGAGCTTGCCGTTTACGCCGAGACCGATAGTCGTGCCCATAGTGTTCATATGGTAGCTTCCCTTTACGGTGATATCGGAGTAAGAGAAGATCCTGTAGGTTGATGAGCCGTTTGTATGCTCGCCGTTTATAGTGGGCTCGGAGAGAGTCAGCGTCTTTGTAGCGGGATCGTAGCTCGCGCTGCCGTCGCCGAGGATATCGTTTTTGTTGTCGCTGTCTACCTGAGTTGAGCCGAGGAATAAGTCGTATTTTTCCGCGGCGGGTTCAATTACGGCGTGAGTAACGCTCGTTCCGTCGCTTTTGCCGATTGTATAGTATTGAATATCCTGAAGATAGAGGTTAGCTGGATTCTGCGGAGTTGAGACCTTGAGCTTAGCGCCGAGGGTAATGCCCTTGGCTAATACGGGGAACATTTTACCCGTTAAATCAACCTTGCTCAAGCCTGTGTTCAGGACAAAATTGCCATTTATGGCGATAGCTCCCGCGTAGCCGTCGTCTCCGCCGACAGCCTTGAGCGTACCGCCGAGTACGGTGATGTCTCCTCCGTCGCAGTAAACGCCCGCTGTGTTGCCGTAGAAGGTGAAGTCGCCGTCAAAGCGTAAGCCGTGGGTGGCGAGAATGCCGACAGTAGACTCCGACTGAGTCATATGATAGCTGCCCTTGATTACCATATCCTCAACCGAGGTGATGATTTTCGCTGTAGTGCCGCCTGTGTTTCCGGTGCTGACGATGTTGGGATCGCTGAGGATGAGGGTATGCGTCAGCGGGTCAAAGCGTACCGTGCCGTCGCCGAAAACGTCGGTACAGTTTCTGCTTGTTACCTGAGCGCTTGCGATGTAGAGGGGATAATTCTCAACCTCGCCCTGCTCGATTATGACGTGCCTGGCGCTTGAGTTACCGTGACCTGTGTCAATGACTAATTGATGGTTATCCTGATCCTTGCCTATGGTGCTGTTAGCGGGGGTTGTGATCGCTACCTTGCTGCCCAGGGTGATATTATCGGCGTAGAGGGGATAGGCGTCGCCGTTGCACTTTGCCTCAAGCCTGATTACGTCGTTTTTTACTATGATATCGCCCGCGATGGAACCGATCGTTATTTTCTCCTGCGATTCGGCGTACAGAGTGCCCGAGGAGATTGTGATGTCGTTATTAGTTACGAGCGCGTAATTTTTTGCCTTGAAGGTAAAGCTTCCGTCAAGCGTGAGGGATTTCTGCGACGCTACGCACCTCCACGGGAGAGGGTCGGGGTTGCCCATATGATAGCTGCCCTTGATCGTCAGGTCGTCATTAGACGAGATCAGAGTTGTGGTGTCGCTGTTAAAGACTCTGTAGTATTTAGTGATTTCGGGATCGTTGAGCGTCAGCGTCTTGGTTGAGGGATCGTACTTCGCCTTACCGCCGTCGCCGAGGATATCGTCCTTGTTAGCGCTGGTGACGCGTCTCGCGCCTACCCAGACGTCGTAGTCA
>CACYDB010000205.1 GCA_902773035.1 uncultured Ruminococcus sp.
ACAAACGGTATGGAGCTTATGACTACGCTGTTTTCTATTATTCAGGGAGCAATCAGTACAATAATCAATTCATCAGGTTTAGGTACAGCCGACCAGACTGTTTTACCTAAATCGCTGATAAAGACAATTGAGGACTGCAATTTTTTTGAGAGCATACCACTATGGGCAGTTACGCTTATAGGCGGTCTGTTTGTAACGGTACTGTCTTTGATTATGATAATGACCGTTTACGGACGATTCTTTAAGCTCTATATGTACACAGCCATATCGCCGATACCATTATCGACCTTCGCGGGCGAGCCTACACAGCACGTCGGTAAGAGCTTCATAAAAAGCTACTGCGCCGTTTGCCTTGAAGGAGCGATTATTGTTCTTGCCTGCGTTATCTTCTCGTTGTTCGCGAACTCTCCGCCACAGGTTGACACAAACGCGGCGGCGGTAACTCAGGTATGGGCATATATAGGAGAACTTATCTTCAATATGCTTGTATTAGTCGGCACAATCAAAATGTCAGAACGCATCGTCAGAGAAATGATGGGACTTTAATGAAAGGATGATTATATGGAAGTAAAAATAAATAAAGAAATACGCGAATACTCGGAAGCGGTATTCTTCGGATTAACTCTGAGGCAATGTATTTTCTCTGTACTCGCCTGCGGAATAGCAGTCGGGGTATTTTTTTTGTTACAGCCGATTTTGGGTACAGAGATTGTATCTTGGCTTTGTATAATCTGCGCCGCGCCGTTTGCGGCTCTCGGATTTATCAAGTACAACGGTATGACTTTGGAGAAATTCATTGTCGCGTTTATAAAATCCGAAATACTGACTCCGAAGAAGTTAGTCTACAAATCGGAAAACACCTACTACAATCTGATGAAATCCGAAATTGACAAAAAGGTAAAGGAGGAATACAAGCGATGAAAACCTTGCGAGAGCTTTTTAAGCGCGACAAGGAGAAGTTTAAAATTCCCAAAAGCACACAGGACGTTATTCCTGTTAAAACCGTCTACGATGACGGTATATTTATGGTCGGAAAGGATATGTACTCAAAATCCTACCGTTTCACCGATATTAACTACGCCGTAGCCGATGACGAGGATAAAAAGACAATGTTCTTATCATATTCAAGTATCCTCAATTCCTTTGACAGCGCGGCTACAACTAAGATAACTCTGAATAACCGCAGAATTAACAGAGATGATTTTGAGAAACGGATACTCATTCCAAAGAAGAATGATAATCTCGACGTTTACCGTGATGAGTATAACGAAATGCTCTTGGATAAAATATCAGGCTCAAATTCTATGATACAGGATAAATACATCACGATTACCGTCTGCAAAAAGAGCATAACGGAGGCTCGCAAATACTTTGGGCGCGTCGGCGCGGAGTTGTCGACAAAGTTTTCAAGGCTCGGCAGTAAATTCGTTGAGCTTGACGCGTCAGACAGGCTCCGTATTGCTCACGACTTCTTTAACGCCGGACACGAATCTGATTTTAATTTTGATATTAAATCCTCACGCAAAAAAGGTCACAGCTTCAAGGACTGCATATGTCCTGAGTCCTTTGAATTTGAGAGTGATTATTTCAAAATAGGAGACCGCTACGGCAGAGTGTTATTCCTGCGTGATTACGCTACATACGTTAAAGACGATATGGTAGCAAAGCTCACAGAGCTTAATCAAAATCTTATGATGTCGATTGATATTATTCCCGTTCCGACTGACGAAGCTGTGCGTGAAGCCGAGAACAGATTACTCGGCGTAGAAACAAATATTACCAACTGGCAACGCCGTCAGAACTCCAACAACAATTTCTCCGCGGAAGTACCCTACGAGATGGAACAGCAGCGCAAGGAAATGAAAGAAATGCTCGATGACCTTACCGAGCGTGACCAGCGTATGATGTTCGCGGTAATGACCTTTGTTCATACAGCGGATACAAAGGAACAGCTTGACAGCGACACCGAGGCTATTATGACCACAGCACGTTCGGGAATGTGTCAGTTTTCAATACTCAGGTATCAGCAGATGGACGGATTGAAAACAGCTATGCCTTTCGGTGTCAGAAAGATAGACGCTCTCCGTACACTTATCTCCGAATCACTCTCTGTATTTATACCGTTCAGAGTTCAGGACGTATTCCACGATAACGGACAGTATTTCGGAGTAAATGTAATCTCTAAAAATCTCATTCTCGCTAACAGGCGTGAGCTTCTCAACGGTAACGAGGTTGTACTCGGCGTATCCGGCGGCGGTAAATCCTTTACGGCTAAGTTCGATATTTTCTTTCAGTTTCTGTCCTCGGACGCTGATATTCTTATCATTGAT
>CACYDB010000206.1 GCA_902773035.1 uncultured Ruminococcus sp.
CAGGTTCAAGTCCTGTCACCTCGACCATAAAATCAGGGGTATCCTTTGGGGTGCCCCTGATTTTATGCTAGTAAAGATAGTGACATGACCTGAAAGGGCGTTAAAAAACCAGTATCATCCTCATATTTTTCACTCCGTAGCGTATACTATTTCTATTGACAACCACGCGTTTTATCTATAAAATAAAGATATTGTTTATTGGTGGTGGATTATGGAAATTAAAAGGTCATCAAAACGTATTATAAATTCCCTGCTCAGCGTCAGTCTGACGGCGGGGATTTTATTGTCAAGCTTTCCGGCATTCGTCCACGCCACCGTAAAGCTTCCCAAGTCGATAACGCTCAATTACGGCGACAAATACGTTCTCAACACAAATATAAAAAAGAATAACCTCAAATCAGCCAACCCGAAAATCGCCTCAATTACCGTTAAAGGTAAAATCAGGGCAAAAAAACCGGGCAAAACCGTCGTCACCGCCAAGATCCGCGGCAAGACCTATAAAATCAAGGTGAGGGTCAGAACGCTTCTGGTAGCGCACAGGGGATTCTCGAGCGCTTATCCCGAGAACACACTCGAGGGCTTCAGCGCGGCAGTAAAGAACGGCTTCGACGGTATCGAGTGCGATGTATGGGAGTCAAAAAACGGCGACATTATGGTAGCTCACGACGCTGGTCTGAAAAGAACCACGCGCAAAAACGGCTTCATCTGGAAGGTAAACAGAAAAAACCGCTCAAAATTCCCGATAGTCAGAGGCAAGGGAATCGAAAAATTCAAGGGCAAAAAGCTCCTTATCCCCTCCCTGCAGGAAGTCGTGAGATTTGTCAAAAAGCACAAGTGCCGCCTTATGCTCCATATCAAATCAAAGGGCTCCTACGGCTACAAGCCGAGCTCAAAGGGTATAAAAAAGATTATAAAGATAATCAAAAAATATAAAATCAAAACCAGAACCACGATTTTCGCGAGAAGCAAGAAAATCCTCAAGCTCTGTATCGGCAATGATATCAGGCTCGCGGCGCTGGTCACGCCCAAATCAAAAACCGATTTGCTGAAAAACATCCTATGGTGCAGAAAGAAAGGCGTTAAGAACATCGTCCTTTTAAGCTTTGATGATTTAAAGAAAAAGTTCACTGTCAAAAAGGTCGCAAAGCTGATGAAATCAAACGGGCTCAAGTACGGAATTTACACAGCCGTAACGCGCTCACAGTATAAGACTCTGCTCAAAAACGGAGCCGATTTCGCGATTTCGGACTATCAACTCCGAAGCAAATAACAGCCTTCCGTATCCGCCGAAATTTCAAATTATAAATTTTTGGTAACATTGTACAGATAATTGGTTGCAAATTTGTATATAAAAACAATGAACTGTTACTTGCAAATCACAACATCTTGTGCTACAATAATAATTGCCCACAAAATGAGGCTAAATTTGGAATGTGAAATTGTGTTTTTGTTCGATAAATGAAAAATAATTAAAAAGTTTTGAAAGGAAGGTTTATCATGGACATCAAAGTAATCGGCGGAGAATTATCCAAAAAAGAAATTGACACTTACATCGCTCAGATCAAGGACGCGAATCCCGATAAGGAATTCAAAACCTTTACATTCACTGTAGACGGCGAGTATGTAGACGTTAACTACACTTACGATAACGTACCCTTTGAGAGAATCAGAAGAATCACAGGTTATCTCGTAGGTACTCTCGACCGCTTCAACAACGCTAAGCGCGCTGAGGTTGAGGACAGAGTTAAGCACGGACTTTCCGAGTGCTCATGCTCTCTCGAGGATATCGCTTGAAATTAAGACGCTTTAAGAAGAACCGCTTCAAGCGGTTCTTTTTTTACCTTATATATACTTGACATATCGCGACAATAATAGTATTATTTATATAAGCTTATCAAGAGTGACTGAGGGGCAGGCCCTGTGACGTCCGGCAACCTGCAAAAGCAAGGTGCCAATTCCTGCGGTATAACCGAGAGATGAGTAACTTATTCGCTGTTCGGTAGAACAGCTTTTTTCTTTGTAAGAATAATAAACCAATTGTATAATAAAGGAGTAATCAGAATGGCTAGATATTTATTCACATCCGAGTCAGTCACCGAAGGACATCCCGACAAAATCTGCGACCAGATTTCCGACGCGGTGCTTGACGCAATTCTTAAAGAGGATAAAAACGCTCACGTAGCCTGCGAGACTACCGCCACAACAGGTATGATTCATGTAATGGGCGAGATCTCCACCGACTGCTACGTCGATATTCCCGCCGTAGCGCGCAAGGTTATTAACGACATAGGCTACGACAATCAGGAATGCGGCTTTAACGGCAACACCTGCGCCGTACTGACCTCTATTGACGCTCAGAGCGCCGATATAGCTATGGGCGTTAACGAGAGCTACGAGCACAAGGACGGCGAAAATGACGACAACAGCCTCATCGGAGCAGGCGATCAGGGAATGATGTTCGGCTACGCCTGCGACGAAACAGCCGAGCTGATGCCTCTGCCTATCTCACTCGCTCACAAGCTCTCTCAGAGGCTCACTGAGGTAAGAAAGGACGGCACCCTCCCCTACCTTCGCCCCGACGGCAAAACTCAGGTAACGATAGAATATGACGGCGACAAGGCTATAAGAGTTGACACCGTTGTAGTCTCCACCCAGCACGACGACTATGTAAGCCTCAACAAGATCAGAAAGGATATTACGGAATATGTAATCAAGCCCGTGATCCCCGAGACTCTTTTTGTCAATACAAAGATTTTCGTTAATCCGACAGGCAGATTCGTAATCGGCGGACCCGTCGGCGACGCAGGACTTACAGGCAGAAAGATCATCGTTGACACCTACGGCGGATTCTCACGCCACGGCGGCGGAGCCTTCAGCGGCAAGGATCCCACAAAGGTTGACAGAAGCGCCGCGTATTACGCGCGTTACATAGCCAAGAACATCGTAGCCGCACAGCTCGCCAAAAAGTGTGAGGTTCAGCTTGCCTACGCAATAGGCGTTGCCAAGCCCGTATCTGTAATGGTAGACACCTTCGGAACAGGCGTCTACAGCGATGAAAAGCTCAGCGACGCCGTAAAAAAGGTATTCGATCCCAGACCTCAGTCTATTATCAAGGAGCTTGATTTAAAGAACACAACCTACCTCCCCCTCGCCGCTTACGGTCATATGGGCAGAGAGGATTTAGGCGTTAAGTGGGAAATCACGGATAAGATCGACGAGCTTAAGGCTGTACTCGAAAACTGAACAATTAATTTATAGGGCGGTTTAAAGTGAACCGCCCTATTTTTGCGCTTGTTTCAGGTAAGCCCGAATGAAATCGAAATAGCGTTGTCCACCTTTGTCATAGAGCTCTCGTCAACCGCTCCCATACGCTCCTTAAGGCGTTGCTTGTCAATGGTGCGTATTTGCTCCAGCAGGACTACGCTGTCCTTCTGCAAGCCGCAGTCATCCGCGTGAATCGGGATATGAGTCGGCAGCTTCGCCTTTGACTGCTGGCTGGTTATCGCCGCCGCTATGACCGTCGGACTGTAGCGGTTTCCGACGTTATTCTGGACTATAAGTACGGGTCTTACTCCGCCCTGCTCCGAGCCTACGACGGGAGAAAGGTCGGCGTAATAAATTTCGCCGCGTTTTATGCTCAAGAGAATTACCTCCGAAATAATAATCTGTTAGTATTTTTGTCCTTTTGAGAACTTTTATACTGTTAATATATTATTTTCGGAGATAATTACGGTCACTCAAATTTTATATTAAGATTATCGCTCACGCTGAGTTCAATCGGCTCGCCTGTCTTTATATCGGTTCTGAGGATAAAGCCGCCGCTCTCACTTTCGCCTTTATATTCCGCAAAAGAATTATTCGCCCTTTTCAGCTCATATTTCCCGAGCCGCAGACGCTTGTATACATTATATATTTTCTGCGGAAAAGCGGAGTCAGGCAGATAGTTGTCCTCGGCTGAAACGAACAGATTCCTGTATGTGATCTTGATTTTCCCGTCGCGGTAGGCGTAAACACAGCCCTTCATCTGACTTTTGAGCGTGATCGTCAGCAGCTTGTGACTGTCCGAACTTATCTCGGCTGTGATCTTTGTTGAATTGAAACTCGCTTTAATTCTTTTGCGGAATTTTAATTCAGGCTCGGCAGGCTTAACCGCGCAGGAAGTCAGAAAAATTACCGCAAGAAATAAAATAAGCAAAGGCTTTTTCATAAAATCACCTCTGCTTATTATATGAAATATTTAATTTGTAAATGACGTTATCAGCCCAAAATACGCTTGAAAGTCTCGGGCAGAGCCTCAATAATATCGGTCGGGAGCATTGACACCTGACCGTATTTTTCCGCGGCAATATCACCCGCTAAGGCGTGGACATAAACTCCCGCGGCAGCGCTGTTTAAAACGTCGCCGCTCTGAGCCGTAAGAGACGCGATTATTCCGGCGAGCACATCGCCCGCTCCGCCGACTGCCATTCCGGGATTTCCAAGCTCCTCGTTGTATAGCATATTACCGTCGGGAGAGGCTACAATAGTTTTGCTGCCCTTCAGTACGACAGTTACCTTGTGTCTTGTCGCGAATTTACGCGCGAGCTCCTCTCTCCTGCCCTTGAGCATATCAGGGTAACAACCGACGAGTCTCGCGAACTCACGGTCGTGCGGAGTGAGAATGACGTCGCTCTTTGAATATCTGAGTATATCGTTATCCTCGGCGATTATGTTCAGCGCGTCCGCGTCAAAAACCACGGGAACCTCGCTGTTGTAGATGATCTTGCGGACGATTCCGCGGCTGAAATCATCCACGCCGATTCCGCATCCGCATAAAATCGACGAACAGTAACGGGCGTTTTTCTCCAAATCAAAGCTGCTGATATTCTTTAAAGGAATAAAGACCGCCTCGGGCACAGCACCTGCCATTATGGGATAGATATTGATCGGCACTGCGAGCTTGAGCAGCCCGATTCCGCTTCTCAGCGCGGACTTTGCGGACATTATCGCCGCTCCCGCCATACCGAAGCTTCCGCAGACGGAAAGCATCGAGCCTATAGTAGTTTTGTCAGCGTCAGAGGGACGCTTTTTTAATACCTTTTTTACATTGTTTTTGTCTATCTGATAAATCATTTTCTCTCTCTTTTATAGAAAAGCTTGAGGACTATGTCCTTGTTGAGATAGGGCTTCATCGCGCCGAGAACCTTCTCATTCGGCGCGAAAAGGATTCCGCAGAGTCCTCTCGCCTGGTGGCGATAAACGGCGTAGTAGTTATTCTCCTTATCGCCCTCGTCACCTGTCGCGACAAGCATTTTCTGAAAATTATACTTTTTATAATCAAATTCTGTTGCTTTTTCAAGATTTTCAAAGGTTCTTACGTCAATTCTGATAAGCTCCTTACGCTTACGCTTGGCGATGATCTTGCTGATTACGAGCGTATCCTGAACCATCTGATACTCAAACTCCGTATTCTGATGCGAACGCACGAACCATATAAGCCATATTCCGAAGAACAAAAGGAAAAGCGCGATATAAATAAAATACGCGAGCACGATATGCTGAGTAGCGAGGAGAATAAACGTCAGCGGAATGGAAATTACCATCAAAATAACAAGAATAAAGATAAACCTGTCCTTGAAGGTACGTTTCCTTTTGACGAGCTGTTCAATAAAAATATCGTTCATTGTCTTATCCTCTCTCTCTGACAATCATTCTGATAGGCGTACCGTCGAGCGCGAAGGTCTCGCGGATCCTGTTCTCAATATACCTCTGATACGAGAAGTGGAACAAGTCCTTGCTGTTGCAGAAGCTGACAAATGTCGGCGGCTTGGTCGAGGGCTGAGTCATATAGTAAATCTTGAGTCTTCTGCCCTTATCCGTAGGCGGCTGAACACGAGTCGTGATCTGAGCCAGCAGCTCGTTGAGCGTACCTGTTCTGATACGCATAGCGTTATTGGCGGCAACCGTATTTACAAGCGTAAAGAGATTATCGACCCTCTGACCTGTTTTCGCTGAGATGAAAACCGTCGGAGCCCACGACATAAAGGCAAACTCAACCGCGATACGCTTCTTGAATTTGTCCATCGTCTTAGTATCCTTCTCGATAGCGTCCCACTTGTTGACGGCGATAATACAGCCCTTGCCCGCTTCAAGCGCCAATCCCGCGACCTTTGTATCCTGCTCGGTGCAGCCGATTTCCGCGTCGATCATAATAACGCAGACGTCACTTCTCTCAATCGCCATCTTAGCGCGGATGATACTGTATTTTTCGATCTCATCGACAACCTTACTTTTGCGGCGGATACCCGCAGTGTCGATAAAATTATACTTGCCGAATTTATTCTCAATCTGAGTGTCAATGCTGTCGCGCGTGGTACCCGCGATATCGGACACAATACATCTCTCCTGAGAGGTGATGTAGTTGATAAGCGAGCTCTTGCCGACGTTAGGCTTACCGATCACGGCGACGTTGATAACCGTATCGTCATCCTCACTCTCAGCCTCCTCGGGAAGATGAGCGAAAACCTCATCCAGCAAATCACCCGTACCGTGACCGTGAACCGCCGAAACCTGAACAGGCTCGCCGACTCCGAGGTTGTAAAACTCATAAAACTCAGGCTCGGGATCACCGATCGAGTCGCATTTGTTAACGCAGAGCACGAGCGGCTTGCCCGACTTCTGCAGCATATTTGCGACGTCGAGATCAGTAGCCACAAGCCCCGACTTCATATCGGTAACGAGAATAATGACCTGAGCCGTATCGATCGCGAGCTGTGCCTGACGACGCATCTGCGATAGGATAATATCGTCACTCTTGGGCTCAATACCGCCCGTATCAATTACGATCGCCTTACGGTTCTGCCATTCAAGCTCGCCGTAGATTCTGTCGCGCGTAACGCCGGGGGTATCGTCAACGATCGAAAGGCGCTGACCTATTAATTTGTTAAAAAGCGTGGACTTGCCGACATTCGGCCGTCCGACAATCGCGATAATGGGTTTTGCCACAGTATCACTCCCTTTTTGTAATTTCACAAACAATCGCCTCGCCGCTGTTATCAGTGACCTTAACCTTGATGTTCAGCTCCTTTTCAACATCCGAAACGCTGACGTCGTCAAGGAAAACGTCGCCCTCAAAGCGAAGCATACACGACGGCACAAGAAGCTTCTCGCCTAGGTCCTTGCCCTTGAGCTGAGCGATCAGATCGCCGCCCGTAACAAGACCCGTGACGTCAATTTCGCCGCCGAAGAAATTGTTTTTGATTTTGTATACATTTATTTTAATGTTAGGAAATTTCGTATTGATCTGCGTGAGAGTTTCCTTAAAACTCTCCCACGCGCACTCGCCGCATACAACCGAAACAGTGTACCTAAGCGAGCTGTCAGCTTCCCTGTCCTCAAGCGCGAAGCCGACTTCCTCCCTGAGCAGAGTTACAAGCCCAACGCCGTTTTCAAGCGCGGGATAACCCTCATAGTAGTCGGGATCGGGCAACCTTCTCCCCGCCTTTATATAAAACTCATCCGCGGCGTAGACCATTCTGCGTCCGTGAGTCCTTTTAAACTCATCGCCGAAGCTCTCGATTATATCGAGAGTCTGAGCCGCGGTCTCCTTAGTGTAAGGCGTGAGCGGATAAAGCCCCTCCCTGTAGCGCGTAAGCCCCACGGGAACAACGGCTATACACTCTACATTAAGCTTTTCAAGATCGGTAATCGAGCGTTTAAGCTCCTCGCCGTCGTTAATCCCGGGACACGCGACAATCTGACAGTTGATCGAGAGCCCCGCCTCCGAAAATCTTCTGAGGGCGTCAAGCGAGCTTCCCGCAAAGCGATTGTTCATCATTTTACATCTGAGCTCGGGATTGGTGGTATGGACGGAAACGTTGATCGGGCTGATGTGCATTTTTATAATGCGGCTGATTTCATGCTCGGTAAGATTGGTGAGGGTGATGTAGTTGCCGAACAGAAACGACAGTCGGCTGTCGTCATCCTTGAAGTACAGCGTCTCCCTCATTCCCTTTGGAAGCTGGTCAATAAAGCAGAAGATACACTTGTTGCGGCAGCTGTGCTCCTTATCCATCAGGTAGGTATCGAACTCCAGCCCGAGCTCCTCGTACTCCTGCTTTTTGATTTTTATTCTTTTGAGCTTTCCGTCAGGCTTTTTTATCTCGAGCGTAAGCTTTTTATTGACCTGATAAAAGCGGTAATCAAGCACATCGACAATCTCGTTGCCGTTGATTGAGAGCAGAACATCACCCGGCTCAACGCCCTTTGAAAAGGCGCCGCTGTATTTTTCAACATCTTTAATTGTGACAGGCATAGATTCCACCTCAATTCCGCTCAAGAAAGCTGTATTTTTTACATATAAAACAATCGGGCGGCTATGGAGCCGCCCTGTTTGTTCAAAAAATTACTTTGTTGCTGTAGCGTCTTCCTTTACAACAACCTGTCTGCCCTTATACTGACCGCAGGTCGTGCAAGCCTTGTGCGGAGCTGTGAGCGCGCCGCAGTTGGGGCAAGTTGTAAGCGCGGGAGCTTCGAGCTTATAAACAGCCGAGCGTCTTGTGCTTTTTCTTTTGTGAGATGTTTTTCCGGTAGGTACTGCCATGATTTTTCCTCCTTAAAATTATATTAATCTTCGTTGATAAGCTGTCTTAGGACTTCAAGCCTTGAGTCAGTCTGTACTCTGTCACAGCCGCAGTCGCCGTCATTGAGGTTGGCGCCGCATTTGAGGCAGAGCCCCTTGCAATCCTCTTTGCACAAAAACTTGCTCGGAAGATTCAGGAGAATGTCCGAGGTAACAACCTCGTCAAGCTCAAGCGTATAGTCCGGTGTTTCAATATAGTCGTCGTTTTCGTCATCTATAAGCGAAACGGCTAACCCATGGGTGAAAACCTGCTCCATATGCCTGACAATAGGTTCAAAGCATCTGTCGCAGCGGGTGGTATAATCATAAACCGCTGTAATTTTCAGTTCCACAAGTCCGGCGCGATTGACCGCCGCGGCGCTGACCTCAACAGGTGACTTGAATGGATAATCACCGCCTATATCAAGGTCGCTCAGCGGCAAGGAATAGTCATATTCCCGCCGACATCCGTCGTTTAAGAAGACTTCCTTTAAATTGAGAAGCATAAAAACCTCCGTAAACGCATATTAAAACGCTATTTGTTATTATACAAAAACAGAGCCTTTTTGTCAATGAAAATCAAGAATTTTTTCAAAAAAGTTTTATCAAACAATATAACGCAAAATCCGGGCAGATAAGCGCAGCCTATCTACCCGGAAAAGTATCTGTAATATTATTTGGTGAGGAAGGATGATGTGCCGCCGATTTTACCGTCGATTCCGGTAAATCCGCCCGCGCAGCATACATAAACCCTCATATTCGCCTGACCGGAGGCGGAAACGGAAAGCGTTCCGTTGCTGACATTCTGAACATCGCCCGTAACAGCGTCGATATACTTGCCGTTGGGGATATTCTTAAACGTCGCGTTACCGCTGATTGATACGCAAGCGAGCGAGTCAACTCCGTCGGAGGCGTCTGTAAAGCGGCGGATATAAGCCATATTACCGCTTACATAGTTGCTGTCTACCGTGTACTGACCCTTCTGGAGAGCAGGAATAGCGCGGCGGATAGCGTTAAGCTTTGATACATGCTGACACAAAGGACTCTCAAGAGTCTGAGCAACCTTGCCCGAAGCTGTATACTTGCTGAAATCTGTCGCGTTTACGCTGCCTTCAATATTGTCGC
>CACYDB010000207.1 GCA_902773035.1 uncultured Ruminococcus sp.
GGACTGAGTACGCCTGTTCTTCTTAACCTCGTCGAAAACGTCGCGGTTAAAGGTGTAGCTAAAATCGTCCTGCTCGCCGTTATCCTCTCTGTAGCCGCTGTCGTCATTACTTCTCGTATACTTTTTCAGCGGAACAAATCTCACAAACAGCGGAGTGCTGAAATAGAACGCAAGAAGAATAGCCGCGACAACAACTATACCGAGCGGATTATTATAATTAACTGAGTTAAGCCAGATGATCATAAACATAATAACAATGAGTGCTACCGCCGCGAAGCCGAAAATCAAACGCAGATCCGTCTTGATTTTGCACTCCTTGTTACATCTCGGACAGCTGTGCAGTCCCTGCTTTTTCTCATGAAAAGTTGTAAAGTACGAAATTCTCCGTCCGCAGTACGGACATTTTTTACCCTCCATAATACCTTAAAGCCTTTCCGCCCGATTCGAGCAATTATTTATTCAATCGTTTCATAAGGGTCTGACCTGAAATCTGGCTTATATAAACCGCGGTCTCCCCTTTTTCCTCACAAACCACAAACGACTTAGGCAGCTCATACGAAACATTGATTACCCTGCCGTTTTTCTCAGCGTTTTTAAGATAATTTCTCGTATGCTTTGACACCGTCGTATTTTCCAGGTCAAATATACCTACAATCGTATCCGTTCTGATAACGGTTTTCTCTCCGAGGTGCAGATACATTATCCAACCCTTCCCTCTTTGATCGGGAATTTTTTATTATCCCCGACGTCAAGACTGTCGTCAAAGTCACAGCAGGTGATAAACACCTGATAATCCCTAACCTTGTTGAGCAGGAAATCCTGCCTCTTTCTGTCAAGCTCCGACATCACGTCGTCGAGCAGTATAACGGGATTCTCCCCCGTCAGCTCACTGAGAACGCCCGCCTCAGCAAGCTTCAATGAAAGCACAGCGCTTCTCTGCTGACCCTGCGACGCGAAAATCTTCGCCTTTTTATTATTTATAATAATATCAAAATCATCTCTGTGCGGACCTATATTTGTAAATCCGCTGTTGATATCATCCCTGATAGACCTTTGCAGCTCTCCGCTGAACTTTTTGAAAATCTCGCTCTCATTTTCCCCGTAAAGCGCCTTCGTTGTTGAAATATAATTAACAGTCAGGCTTTCCTTACCGTCGGAAATCCCGAGGTGATACTCCTCCGCAAGCTTTGCGAGTTTATTTATATACTCAAATCTTCTCAAAATTATCTGCGAGCCCAGATAACAGAGCGTATCATTCCAGATTTCAAGAGTTTTCTCAAGCTCGGGATGTCTGTAAATATCCTTGAGCAGAGCGTTCCTCTGATTCAGCGTCTGATTATACTTTGAGATTATCAGCGCGTTGCCGAGCTTTTCCCTGCAAATAGCCGAGTCAATAAACCTTCTTCTCGCGGACGGTCCCCTTTTCACCAGAGTCAGATCCTCGGGCGAAAACACAACCGCGTTATATCTCTCGATAAGCGAAGCCGCGGATTTTTTATGAACACCGTTTATAAAAACATCCTTCTTGCCCTGAGAAAACACAAGCTCAGCTTTCTGATCCCTGTTCTGAGAGAAAAATTCAACGCCGATTTTTGCCTGCTTCTCTTTAAAGCGGATAAACTCGCTCTCCTTACTTTCCCTGAAGCTGTGACCTCCGCAGAACAGCCACAACGCCTCCAGCAGATTAGTCTTTCCCTGAGCGTTATCCCCGAAGATTATATTAGTTTTCTCGCACGGCTGTAAAATTCCGTCCTCAAGATTTCTGTAATTTTTAAAACTTAAGCTTTTAACAAACATATCTCAGCTTCATTCAGACCATCAGAACCTCGATTTTTCTGCCGTCATATTCAAAGCAATCTCCGCTTCTGAGCTTTTTACCTCTCATTTCGCAGATTTCTCCGTTGACCTTGACCTCGCCGTTCTGAACAACGATCTTAGCGTGACCGCCTGTCATACAAAGACCGCTCAGCTTCAGCGCGTCCTGGAGTCTGATGAATTCTCCCTCAATCTTGATAACTTCCTTAGACATTCGACAACCTCATCGGAACAACAAGACTGATAAAATTATCTCCCTTAACAGGAGTTATGATCATCGGCGAAAGTCCGCCGTTGAGAGTGATCTTAACCTCGTCGGTATCGGCGTTTCTCAGCGCGTCGAGCAAATAACGGTTATTAAAGCCTATCTCGACCTCCTCGCCCATAACGGGACAGCTGATAACGTCGTTAGCCTTACCTATAGTTGAAGTACACGAAAAATGGATCTCGTCATTTGAGAACAGACATCTTACGGGGCTCTGCAGCTTGTCCCCGTTGAGCAGCGACATTCTGTCAACCGCGTTGATGATAAGTCTTGTATTTACAACGACCTCAGTTTTCTTATCCTTCGGAATAGTGCTGTTATAATCGAGGAAGGTTCCCTCAATCAAACGTGAGATAACCGAGTAATCGCCGATTTTGAACATAATATGTCTTTGACCGACGCTCATTGTAACATTTTCCTCATCATCTCTGATGAGCTTTAAAACCTCCTGCTGAGTTTTACCCGGAACTACAAACTCACTGTTGATATCGTTATCAATATTTTCCTTGCGGATAGCCATTCTGTAGCCGTCGATCGACACGATCCTGAAAGTATTCTCCGAAAGCTCAAACAGCGAGCCTGTATAAATCGGCTTCGAGTTATTATCAGATACAGCGTAAACCGTCTGTCTTATCATATCTCTGAGAATCTCACCCTTGATATCGGCGCTTTCAGTCTCCTCAAAGCTCGGAAGCTCGGGATACTCAACCGAGGACATACCCACGATCTGATACTCAGCCTGACCGCTGGTAATATAAGTGATCATTCTCTCGTCAGTCTCAATGCAAACTACCTCCTCGGGCAGCTTTCTTACAATATCAGAGAACAGCTTCGCGCTGACTACGATCTCACCCTCGCTCTGAACGGTAGCGTCAATAGTCGTAGTCATAGCTATCTCAAGATCATAACCCGCCAGAAACAGCTTCTGACCGTAAGCCTTTATCAATATACCCTCAAGCGCGGGAATAGTCGCTTTAGACGAAACCGCTCTTGAAACATTTGAAACAGCTTCACTCAAATCTGTTCTTAAAACATTTATCTTCATTTATTTATCCTTTCAACCATTATCAAAAATTTTCCCTGAAATACACAATATACTACTTATATATAATAGTAGTAATAGTAGGGGCTGTGGATTTGTGGAAATACCTCTTCATCCTTCATTTTATCAAACCTCAGCCCACCACATTCCCCACTCCTAATTTGTGGAAAATGGGGAAACTTCAACCTATCTTTCCCGACTTTTCAACACTCCGTTGAAACTCAATTGTTGATTGTTGAAAATTTTGTGGAAAAATTATTTAATTATTATTTTAAAAAAATTATTCATTACTGCAATTTTTGATGATGTCTTCAACGATCGAGCGCAGCTTTGAATCCTTCTTCATCTTCTTGCTTGTAGTGTCGATAGCGTACTTGATCGTCGAGTGATCTCTGCCTCCGAATTCCTTACCGATATTCTCCTGAGTCAGAGTCGTCAGATCGTTGATAATGTAAATCGCTACCTGACGCGGACCGCTGATGTAAGCGCTTCTGTTTTTGGGACTTCTGAGATCCTCAACAGTTACGTTGAACGTGCGCGCGACCTCGTCGATGATTTTCTCAACCGTGACCTCGGGAGGAGTCTCGTTATTGAGAATATCCGCGATAATGTTCTGAACCGACTTGATAGAGGGCTTTTCACCGTCAAGATTATTTTTAGCCTTAATTCTCTTAACTGTACCCTCAAGCTGACGGATATTATTCTTAACGTTATTTGCTATGTATTCGCAGACGTCGTTGGGAATCTCAATATCCATAAGCTCCGCCTTACGCTTGATGATAGCGATACGCGTCTCAACATCGGGCGGCTGGATATCCGCGATAAGTCCCATCTCAAATCTTCCCCTGAGTCTGTCGTCGAGAGTCTTGATCTCCTTCGGCGGACGATCTGATGTGAGTATTATCTGCTTCTGCGCGAGGTAAAGAGTCTCAAAGGTGTGGAAGAATTCCTCCTGCGTACTCTCCTTGCCTCCGATAAACTGAACGTCGTCAACCAGAAGCACGTCGGCGTGACGATATTTCTGTCTGAATTCCGACATCGTAGCTCTGTGCAGCGACTCGATCAGCTCATTTGTAAAGTCGTCGCCCTTAACGTAGCAGATCGACTTCGAAGCGTCATTCTTTTTGATCTCGTTTCCTATGGCGTTAAGCAGATGAGTTTTACCCAATCCCGAGTTACCATAGAGGAAAAGCGGATTATATGCCTTCGACGGATTCTGAGCTACAGCCAGACACGCGGCGTGAGCAAACTTGTTAGAGTTTCCGACGATGAATGTATCAAAGGTATAGTCGTATACTTTGTCGGAATTATCCTCGCTTACAGTTTCCTCTACGGGCTTTTCCTCAGGCACCGAGAATACAATATTGATTTTTGTTCCGAAAACAGCTTCAAAAGCCTCGTTGAGAAGAACCTTATAGCATCTCTCAAGAGTCTGTCTGTGAAAATCGTTAGGTACGAGCAGCACAGCCTCGCTCTTATCAAAGTCCATCCCGACGGGCTCGATTTTACTGATCCATGTGTTATAAGCAACGTCAGTTATATTCTTGCGGCAGTAATCGCAGATGACGTTCCAGGCTTCATTAAAGTGTTCCATATACTGGTCAAAACTTCCTTTCTTTCATAAATTCAAAGTACTACCCACAGTACTCCACTATAATCCATTATCATTATAACAAAACAAAAATAAAATTGCAATAATATATATAATATTAATAGTATAGAGATTTTTAAAAAATGTGGTCTGAAAATTTCAAACCACAACATATAGTGTTTTTTTACATTTAAGAAAATAAAGTTAAAAAAACAGTTGACGAGACCTCAAATTTGTATTATAATATTACGGTGCAAATTATTGCTATCAGTGGGTTTGAAGCCCATAAATACCCTAAAAGCTGAAAGGAGGTCATTGTTTTGAAGAGAACATATCAGCCTAAGAAGATCCACAGAAAGAAAGAACACGGATTTATGAAGAGAATGTCAACCGCGAATGGTCGCAAGGTACTCGCCAGAAGAAGAGCCAAGGGAAGAAAGAAGCTTTCATACTAAATAATCGCTTCCGCAGTTATTTAATATAAGACCACTTTCCCGGTGGTCTTTATTGTTAAAGAAAGTTTTTCTCAGTCCGCGAAGGTCGTGTGGTTATGATGAGTAAGGTACTCACTTTAAAAGAAAACAGGGATTTTCAGCGTCTTTACCGCAGGGGCAAGAGCTATGTAAGTCCCGAGGTCGTCACATATGTTATGAAGAATAAGACCGACGCCGTCCGTTACGGAATAACCACAGGCAAAAAAATCGGCAACGCGGTAAAAAGAAGCAGAGCGCGCAGAGTAATCAGAGCGGCATTCAGAAATCTCAGCCCGAATATCCTTTCAGGCTGCGATATAGTCTTTGTCGCCAGGGGCAAGACTCCTTTCGTAAAGAGCACGGCGGTAGAAAAAGCTATGCTTGATCATCTGACTCAGGCAGGATTGCTATGAAAAAGTTATTGTTAAGGGCTATTCATTTTTATCAGAAGAATATTTCCGCTAATACAAGCCCAAAATGCAGATATTATCCCACCTGCTCTCAATACGCGGTAGAAGCGATTCAAACTCACGGCGCGCTGAAGGGATCTCTCCTCGCAGTATGGAGGATCCTCAGATGTAACCCTTTCTCAAAGGGCGGCTTTGATCCCGTCCCCGAGAAAAAGGAAAAAAGAAAAAGAGGTCACTCTTAATGTTTCAGATTTTTGGATTTTTTGGAAGTATCCTCGGATACTTGCTCTGGGGTCTGTTTTACGTATTTCAGAACTTCGGAATTTCAATTATATTCTTTACGATCATCATAAAGTTTATAATTTTTCCCTTCTCGATCAAGCAGCAAAAGAGTATGGCAAATACTTCACGATTGCAAAAGAAGCAGAAGGAAATAAGAGAAAAATACGCTAACAACAAGCAGAAAGCTAACGAAGAGATGCAAAAGCTCTACGAAAAGGAGGGCGTAAGTCCCGCGGGCGGCTGTCTTACAAGCATAGTCCCGATGTTCATTATGCTCGGAATTTTCTACAGCGTTGCTTATCCTCTTACAAATACACTGCACATAGCTTCCGATATCGTTACAAACGCCACCAATTTTATCAACAGCGTACCGGGCTTCTCCGTATCCTCGGCAACTGTAATGGGCGCGGCAAGCTATCAGGAAATCTCTCTTGTTAAGGTTTTGAGCGAGTCAAAGGTATTGATTCCTCAGCTTTTCACCAACGCGGGAGACGCCGCTAATGTGCAAATGTTTGTAAACGGCTTTAATTTTGCCGGATTCAATCTTCTTACATCACCGAACACAGAGGGCATTTTCTCAATCTATATGCTCGTTCCCGTATTATGCTTTTTATCCTCAGTCGGCGCTCAGATCGTCACAATGAAGATAAACGGCACCTCGCAGAACCAGCAGGGCTGTATGAAGGTAGTAATGTACTTACTCCCGCTCTTCTCAGCGTGGATCGCCTACTCTGTACCGTGCGCGGTCGGATTCTACTGGATTTGCTCCTCACTGTTCACTCTGGTTCAGTCTGTAATTATGGGCAAGTTCTACGGTCCCGCGGCGCTTATCGCAAAGGGCGAGGCTCAGCACGTAGCTCTGCTCGAGCAGCAGGAGGCGCTTGTAGAGTATAACTACGCTCCCGCATTTGACGGTAAGAAGAAAAACAAGAAAAAATAATTAGAGGTTTAAAATGATTAAAGAAGTTATCGGAACAGGCGAGACCGAGCAGGAAGCGCTGGAAAACGCGAAGTCCCAGCTCGAGCTCGGCGAAGATGCGGAATATGACTTTGAAGTAATTCAAAGAGCCGAGAAAAAGGTTCTCGGACTTTTCGGCGGCAAGCAGGCTAAGGTCAAGCTCACGATCGAGATCGAGGATGTTGTCGAGAAGAAAAGCCCCGCCGATACAGCTGAGAAATTCCTCAGAGACGTTATCGACGCCATGAACCTTAAGGAGCTCACGATCGAAGCTGAAAAAACCGACGAGAGCGCCGTATTCAACATCGAGGGCGAGGACGTCGGCTACATAATCGGCAGACGCGGCGAAACTCTCGACGCTTTGCAGTATCTCACAAGCCTTGTTGCCAATCACGTTGACAACAGCTATTTCAAGATTACCGTAAACACAGGCAACTACCGTGAAAAGAGAGAAAAAACTCTCGAGATCCTCGGCAGAAAGCTCGCGTTCAAGGCGGTAAAAACAGGCAAAAAGACCTCTCTCGAGCCTATGAACCCGTATGAAAGAAGAATCATTCATACCTCCGTTCAGAAGGTAAGAGGCGCGATTTCCTGGAGCGAGGGCGAAAACGCCAACCGTCACGTTGTCGTAGGTCCCGACCCCAAGTCAAGACAGCGCAGAGGCGGCGGCTACAATAACCGTCGCGGCGGCAGACCTCAGCAGAAAAGACCCGAGGTCAACCCCGACAGAAAGCCTCTCGACGAGAGCAACGGCTCAGGTCTTTACGGAAGAATAGACTAATAATTTTCCACGCCGGACAGGATTTCCTGTCCGGCTATTATTATATATAAGGCAGAAAACAGCTCTGTAAAATCTATCCTGTGAAAACAAATTGTGAAAATTTTCAAAAATTATTTGAATTTGTTAAAATTCTATTGTATACTATAATAGAATAAGTGTCACAAAATATTTTTCACAGGAGATGACATTATGAAAATCAAAAAATCAATATCCTGGATTTTAGCTTTATGCCTGCTTCTGTCGTGTATTTCAACAATACCGACATCCGCGGCGGAAAAAGAAACAAAGCTGACAGGAGAAACATCGACCGACTACGGCCTTATGGAAACAGCCGACGGCAGTACGATTCTGCACTGCTTCTGCTGGAGCTTCAACACCATCAAGGAAAATATGGAGAGCATCGCCGAGGCGGGCTATTCCGCAATCCAGACCTCTCCGATAAACGAAGTTTATCCGGGCGAAAACGGCGGAATGAGCTTTATGAGCTCCAACAACGGAAAATGGTACTATAACTACCAGCCTATTTCCTACGAGATAGGCAACTATCAGCTCGGCACCGAGGAAGAATTTATAGAGATGTGCGAGGTCGCTCATTCCTACGGAGTCAAGGTCATAGTAGACGCTGTTCTCAACCACACCTCCGATGTTTATAACGTCAAGCAGTCCATCAAGGGCTTGTCCGACGATATCCTCGACATTTATCACGAGGGCTACAATACCACAGCGGGAGAAATCAGCAATTATTCAGACAGATACCAGCTCACCCAGAAGAAGATGAGCGGTATTCCCGATTTAAGAACTCAGAACAAGGATATCCAGAATCTCCAGCTCGACTTCCTGCAAAGATGCGTAGCCGACGGAGCAGACGGCTTCCGTTACGACGCCGCCAAGCATATCGAGCTTCCCGACGACGATCCCGAGTACGCGAGTGATTTCTGGCCGACGATCCTCGACAACGGCTCTGAATTCCAGTACGGCGAAATCCTCCAGGGCTCAGGCTCACGCTACGCCGATTACGCCGAGTATATGGACGTCACAGCCTCATCCTACGGCGGCACGATCAGAAACGAGCTCAACAACAGCCGTATGTACGCCGACAACGTCAGGAATCTTTCAAGCGACGGCGTAACAAAGGACAAGCTCGTCGCGTGGGTAGAATCTCACGA
>CACYDB010000208.1 GCA_902773035.1 uncultured Ruminococcus sp.
CGTTCGATTATGTTATAATACGAACATAGGTTCAAAGGAGGCGGTTTTATGGCTGAAAAACAGTATATCGCGATTGATTTAAAATCCTTCTACGCCTCGGTGGAGTGCGTGGCGCGCGGACTCGATCCGCTCAATACAAATCTCGTCGTCGCCGACCTCAGCCGTACCGAAAAGACTATCTGTCTCGCCGTCACGCCCTCGCTCAAGGCTCACGGCATATCGGGCAGGGCAAGGCTCTTTGAGGTCGTGCAGAGGGTCAAGGAGGTCAACGCTATACGCAGAAGCCGTATCAGCGGCGACTTTTCCGCCTCGTCATACATCGCGTCCGAGCTTGAGCGCGACAGGACTCTGCGCCTTGACTATATCGTCGCGCCGCCGCGAATGGCTGAGTATATGCGCGTCAGCACCGAGATCTACAAGATTTATTCGCGCTTTATCGCGCCCGAGGATATCCTCGTCTACTCCGTTGACGAGGTGTTTATCGACGCCACGCCCTACCTCCGTTCGTACAGGCTCACCGCTCACGAGCTCGCGGTCAAGCTTGTTCGCGAGGTTTTCGCCGAGACGGGTATCACCGCCACGGCGGGTATCGGCACAAATATGTATCTGTGCAAGGTGGCTATGGACATCGTCGCCAAGCATATGCCCGCGGATAAGGACGGAGCGCGTATCGCCGAGCTCGACGAGGCTTCCTACCGCCGCACGCTCTGGAGTCACAAGCCCATCACGGATTTCTGGCGGGTCGGACGCGGCTACTCAAAGAAGCTCAACCGCTACGGGCTGTGGACTATGGGCGACATAGCGCGGTGCTCTCTCGTGAACGAGGAGCTTTTGTACAAGCTTTTCGGAGTCAACGCGGAGCTGCTTATTGATCACGCGTGGGGCTGGGAGCCCTGCACGATCAAGGACGTCAAGGCGTACAAGCCGCGGTCGAGGTCGCTGAGTATCGGACAGGTTCTCCCCGAGCCCTATACCAACGAGAAGGCTCGGCTCATCACTCGCGAAATGGCGGAGCTTCTGGCGCTCGATCTGGTGGAGAAGCGTCTGGTCGCGAATCAGATCACGCTGACCGTCGGCTACGACATTAAGAATATCGAGGACAACATCTACACGGGCGAGGTCAAGTCCGACCCTTACGGCAGGCAAATCCCCAAGCACGCTCACGGTACGGGCAAGCTCGGGAGGTATACGTCGTCGGCGAGGCGGATCGTTGATGAGTTCATCGCCCTGTTCGACAGGGTGACGGACGAGAAGCTTTTGGTGCGCAGGGTGATAGTCGTCGCCTGCAATACGATCAGCGAGAAAGAGGCTGAAAAGTCCGCGGAGCAGCTCGACTTGTTCTCGATCGCCGACAACAGTGAAACTGAGCTCGAGCGTGAGAGGAGCATACAGTACGCCATATTGAAGCTGCGCCGCCGTTACGGCAAGAACGCCGTAGTCAAGGGAATGAATATGCTCGAGGGCGCGACGACGATCGAGCGCAATCGGCAGATAGGAGGTCACAAGGCGTGAGCGACTACAGCGACATTATAAATATGGAGCATTACCAATCGCGCCGCAGAGCGCGTATGGCGGCGGGTGACAGGGCTGCGCAGTTCGCGGCGTTCAAGGCTCTGACGGGCTTTGAGGACGGGATCAGCGAGGCGGCGAGGCTTACGGATAAGCGACCTGAGCTCAGCGACGAGGAGGTTTTCGCGCTTGATTACAGCCTTAACAGGCTCAGGGAGAGCATATCCGCGCGCCCTGAAATCGAGCTGGAGCTTTTCGTACCCGACGAATTTAAGGAAGGCGGCAGGATAGTCCGCCTCGGCGGAAGGCTGAGGGTGATCGACGAGGTACGCGGACTGTTCATCTTCGAGGACAAGCGCGTGATCGAGATGGGTAACGTCCTGCAAATAGTGATAAAGGAATAAGCGAAGCCGGCGGTTATTACCGCCGGCAGCTTTAGTTTGGCTGAAATTTTACTTTAAGCCTTTCTCATAAGACTCGATCATCTTCTTGACCATCTGACCGCCGACAGAACCTGCCTGACGGCTTGTGAGGTCACCGTTGTAGCCCTGCTTAAGATTAACGCCTACCTCGTTGGCGGCTTCCATCTTAAAGCGCTCGAGGGCTTCCTTAGCCTCGGGAACTACGATGTTACTCTTTGACATGGTATTATCTCCTTTTTAAAAATCGTAATTTATAAATTAAGCAACTTGATGTTGCTATAGTATTGTGCGTAGATTTTCCGGTTTTATAAAAGGCAATTTTTGTATTTGGGGTTTGATCGGCAGGAGATAAAATTATTAGTGAATCATCTGCTTGTAGATTTAAAAGTTTAAAAATCAGTATTGAAAAAATCCGTATAATTGTGTATATTATCTAAATTCAGATATAAATCTTTGTACAAAAAAGCAAGCAAAAAAGTTCACAAAATATGATAGAATAGAGTTGCGACGTAAATGAATAATTCCGCGCGCGAGAGTGTTTGATTTATTGATAATTTGTTTTACTGAGGAGGAAAAGATTATGGGAAAACTGGTAAGTG
Organism: uncultured Ruminococcus sp.; assembly: GCA_902773035.1. Taxonomy (GTDB): domain Bacteria; phylum Bacillota; class Clostridia; order Oscillospirales; family Acutalibacteraceae; genus Ruminococcoides. Next base: position 2,531 of record CACYDB010000208.1, read on the forward strand.
TTCTTTTATCAATTATAATTATGATGAGTGTGGTGATTTCCACGCCGACGGTTGCTGCCGCGGAGGAAAGCGACACTCTTCCGTTTGTTTTTGAAGACACAGACTACGGCGTTGAGGACGACAGCGTAACTGCGAAAAAAATCAGTATAAAAGACAAAGACGCGAAGTTTATTTTGCCGGGAGAATACAGTGATTTTAACAGATGTTGTTTTTTAGTAGAAAAGCAAATATCCAATAACGAGCGTATTTATTATTTAATAAGCAAACATGGTCTTGTAAAGTCATTTAAAACAGATTGCTCTGACGACCATCCAATAGAAATCCGTTCAACAAAAAACACTTCAGGCGCGGACAACTCCGGGCATTTTCCTTATGATTTATATACAATATTAAATCCTGAAACAGATAAATATGACCTGTATAACGCGACATTGAATAAGTATTACTCTTATGAAGCTGATTCTATTATGGCAATAACCGACGAAATGAATCGGGTGTATCCTGAGGCTTTTTCCAGAGGCGCGGATTATGCTTTAGGTTTTTTGACCATTGAAAAAGACGGGAAATACGGACTCTTAAAAAACAGCGGCGAGCTTTTCCATAAAGCTGAATTTTCAAAAATCACCGGGTATAAGAATTGCCTTGCAGGAAAAACGGAGAGCGGATATATCCTGATGGATTATGACGGAAAGAATACTCAGTCTTTCAACTGCGTGGATTTGGCTGTTGATTACAATGTAGTGTTCGGAGCAATATATGACGAAGACATTCTTTGTCGTTCAATTATTGATGTGGATTCATTAAAAGAATTTCCGGGGCGGTATGATGAAGTGCATCTGTATTATTATAAGAATCAATACCGTTATTTTGCGTCTAAAAGAGGTATCTATATTCGTGAAGATTATGAATTCGATAAGTATTATATGATTACCAACAAAGAAACGGTTGTTTTAAACGAGAAGTTTAATTGTGATGAAATAGCATTGATCTATACTCTTTCTAATAATAAAACCCTAATTGATGTAAGAATGTTTTCCGCAACCGGATATCATAATTCTTTTTATCCAACATATGATTACGATACGGTGTATAAGATAACGCCTGATGGCACAATAATCCGTACGGAAACTCCAGAAGAAATGAGACGATTTAAATGTTATTGCAACGGTTGTTTTGTGTACTCGATACCCGGAGAATATGATAAATACAGTGTCGAAGATAAAGACGGAAAAATAATAGCAACTCTAAATAGATTCATATATAATAATAATAATGTATTAATAGAATATGATAGCTCTAATGATTCGCATTATCAAACGGTTTTCAGCTGCACGGAAAATAAGACTATCGCTTCAAATGTAATATGGAAGGCTGAATACGAAACAGAAAACCAATCATTCAAAATCATTTCAGATGAATCCGGTGAAAAGCTAGGAATCATTGACTGTGTAAGAGGAACATTTTCGGGATTCTATGATGTAAAAGATTTTGATATTGAAAAATTCAGCAGAGTATCTATTGATAATGTTGCTATTTCTGAAAACAGCGACAAATATTTAATAGAGTTATTCATTGAAGATGACAGCCATAATCGCGAAATTGTTATCATCAATTCCGATTTTAAGATAGTAGACGTCGGTTGCCGACTTAAGTATATTGATTTCAGAGATACCGAGCCTATGTTCATATCTTCGGGCGGCGACGTTCATGTCAAGTATTTTAACGGTAATATGTATTCGGAATTGAAGGACGCGCGTTACGCTAATGATAACGAGGTGTTTGTGACCTCCAAAGGTTATGATGAGGGTTTGGTTTCTAAATCAGGCGATGTAATTCTTTGGACTTCTTACCGTATAGTTGCACCTGTTAAAAACGGTGTATCTTTTTTCTGCAAGTGGGACGGTGTATCGGGTCTTGTGAACTCTGAAGGAGAAATATTGGTTAATGCACAATTTGATACTCATGAAAAATATTGGGGAACGGCGAATGATTCGTGTGTTATGCTTACTAATGAAGACGATGTTTATATTTACGACTTTGGCAATACAGACAGTACACAGGTCGATTATTCCGATGTTCATAAAGACTTTGCTGCCGGTGAAACGTCATTTACCGGTGAAAGCGGGTATTATTATAAGGATTCATATTTTAACGATTCAGCGACAAAGTATAATCACAGCCTGGCAACAATGAGTCTTTGTATGGCGTTCAGTACATGCGGGGTCGGTGATTATTCCAAATATGATAAAAATGTCAGGAAGATAATGAAACAGTGTGGTTTTGCTCAAGACAAAAGGTACATGCAATTCCATTTTAACGAAGAGCCGACAACCCATAGTATAGGATGCGCAATCGGAAGCAAGCAAATCGATGGTTCAACTTTAATTGCAGTTGCTGTCAGAAGCGGAGGATATGAAAGCGAATGGGCAAACAACTTTAATATGGGCAGGAGCGGTGATCATACAGGCTTTGATGAAAGCGCTAACATGGTTAAGGATTACATCCTTTCATATATTCAGGACGTGCAAATTAAGGGCGATGTAAAAATCTGGATTACAGGCTACAGCCGCGGTGCCGCTGTTGCAACACAGACAGCCGCTAAGCTCAACAAGCTCGGAACTTTTTCATACGATATCGATGGCGAGTATTATACTGTAAACACCGACAAATCCCGTATCTTTGCCTATGGTTTTGCTACTCCTGCCGGAGCGTATAAGGACAGCGATCCTCACAGTGCTCAGTATAATAATATATTTAGTGTGATTGAGTTTAATGACATCGTTCCGCTTCTTGCTCCATCATATTTAGGCTTTGACAGATACGGAACAACCAATATTCTGCCGTACAGGGAATGCTTCGGTTCAAACGAATATGCTGATTATATTAATCGTATAAAAGCAAAAATGGGCGACGAGTACAGGATTGATAACTCTCCTTATATGGAGTTGACCATTAACCCAATCAAAAAAAGAATACCTGTTGGAGTAGCAAACAGAGATATTATTGCGGCAGTTTCATCGTTGATTAATAGTAGAGATAATTATGTCGACGATCTGCAGTTTTCTCTTGAAGAAATGTTTACAACAAAAGAACCTATTGAAGAATCATCAACATCTTCATGGGATAAAACACTCAGTATGGTGCTTGGAAAAGTAAAAGGATTTGTAGCGGATACTACAATGGCGGCTGAAACCCACGCAAATCCAAAGTATTACGTATATTGGATGCAGTTGATGGACGAGAACTATCCAGGCAACCTGAAGCTTGTATGGGGTAAGAAAAACTATAGAGTAGCAAAGATAAAGTGCCCCGTAGATGTAAATGTTTATGACAATTCTGATACACTGGTAGCCGAAATCAAGGATGATAAGTCTGTCGAGCTTGAGAACGGTATCGCTTCCGGCGTGGATGAAAATGAGCAGAAGGTCGTATACCTTCCAGCGGACAAAGACTATAGTATACAAATTGAAGCCAGAGAGGATTGTACAGTATCGTATTCCATCGAGGAATTTAACGCTGAATTCGGAGAAATAACAAGAACTGTCAGCTTTAAATCTGTTCCTATGAAAAAATCGGAGACTTTGAATGCTGAGGTTGCTTCCTATTCTGACGAAGAAGTTGAACAAGGAACGGTTGACGGAAGCAACGCTGAATACTCCCTTGTAAAACAATCGGAAAATGTCGAGATCGATTATGATGCGAAAGGCATAGAGGAAGTATCAAAGTACGCCTGCGCCGTCAGTGTTAAATATAATACCGAAGAAGGAGTTGTTTACGGCGGCGGTCAGCTTGCAAAGGGCGACTATGTACGGCTTCAGGCTGTGCCGAACTCTGATTACGAGTTTGATGGATTCTATATTGACGGAGCTAAGCTTGAAAATGAAGATGCGGGTGTAGATGCTGTAAGGTTCCGCGTTGATTCTAATGTTGAGGTAGAGGCGAAATTTAAGCAAAAACCCCGTTCGACTAAGCCTACAGAACAATCGTCCGATAGCAAGGATTCAATTACCAAGAAGAATAATCCCATCAAGGTAACTGTAAAGACTAAGACCGTCAACCTCAAGAAGCTCAAGAAAAAGGCTCAGAAGGTCAATGCGATTACGGTTAAATCCGCTAAAGGTAAGGTTGCTTATAAGATTACATCCGCTTCAAAGAAGATTAAAAAGCTTGTCAAGATAAGCTCCAAGGGCGTAATTACGATCAACAGGTGGAAGAAAGCGAAGAAGGGTACTTATAGTATTAAAGTCAAAATCACTGCAAAAGGCAACGCGAATTATTTGGCGAAATCTGTGAAAAAATCAGTTAAGGTAAAGGTGAAATAACACAATAATCAGAATAAGCTCGGGCAAAAACCCGAGCTTATTTTTATGTCGAAATAATTCTGATGTGATAGAATAAAGGCGTTTTTACGCACGTGATTATGCGGTTACTTGCTTTTTATTCTTTGATGATCTTCGCGGCGAAGTCTTTTGCGGCTTGCAGGTCGTCGTCGTTAGGTCTGCCCTTGTGGACTCCCTTGAACTCGCCCTTGCAG
>CACYDB010000209.1 GCA_902773035.1 uncultured Ruminococcus sp.
ATAAAGAACGGCGTACTGTCGCTTGTTTTAGGCGAAATCGGTGAAGCGTTTCTGCTGACGGGCTTTGACGGAGTCGAGGATGACGACTTTGTGCCTATCTTCCTGAACACAGGAGTAAACTCAACGTCGCTCTTGAGCAAAATCTCGAGCTCCTCGTCTGTGAGGTCGCCGTCGAGAAGGTCATACTTACCCTTTGTTTTCCACTTTACGAACTCGTAGCCCTTCTTGGGATGAGCAGTAACCGTGGCGTGCTTACCGTCCTCGTCGATTTCGGTTGTATACGAACCCGAGCCGCCGTCGGTGTTATGAACAATGATTTTGTATTCCTTGCTCGCCGTGGGGCTTATAACATAATTCCTCGCCGATACAGCGGGTACTGTCATAAACGCGAAAATGATTGCCGCAAGAATGATAGATATAGTCTTTTTCATTAACTTTCCCTCCATATAAGGTAGATTAACTCATAATTATAAACAGATTATAACACAAGTATTTTAAAAAGTAAATAGTAATTTCATTTATTTTTTACAAATTATTCAAAATACTTGAAAAGCCTTATGAATCACTGTATAATAATTACAATAATACCTAAACACTCCCGAGGTGACTTTATGAATACTATAGCACAGATCCAGGAAGAAATTCTAAGACTGAAAAAAGAGAAGGACATCTGTATTCTCGCGCACAGCTATCAGGCGAGGGAAATCCTTGAGGTAGCCGACTTCACGGGCGATTCCTACAAGCTCAGCGTTGACGCCTCAAAGGCTCCCAACAAAAACATAGTTATGAGCGGAGTTCGCTTTATGGCGGAGACGTGCAAGATTCTCTCTCCCGAGAAGCGCGTATTTCTCCCCAATCCCGACGCGGGCTGTTCTATGGCTGATCAGATGGACAAACAGCTTATCAGTCAGGTCAAAAAGCAGTTCCCCGAGCATACGGTCGTCGCTTACATAAACACCACCGCGGATTTAAAGACGATCTGCGACGTGTGCGTCACCTCGTCGTCAGCGGTTGAAATCTGCAAAAAGATCGAGAATGACAAAATCCTCTTTATCCCCGACTGCAACCTCGGCGACTTTACGGCTAAGCAGATTCCCGATAAGGAGTTCAAGCTTCTCTCGGGCGGATGTCCGATCCACGCCTGCGTCAATACCGACGACGTCAAAAAGGCTAAGGCTCTCCATCCGAACGCAGAGCTTCTCGTTCATCCCGAGTGCACGCCCGAGGTATGCGCTCTCGCGGATTACGTAGGCTCGACCTCGGGCATTATGCAGTACGCGATCAATTCCGATAAAAATGAATTTATCATCGGCACCGAGATAAGTATTCAGGAGCACCTGCAGTACATCTGCCCCGACAAGAAATTCTACTATCTCTCAAACAAGCTAATCTGCCCCAATATGAGAACCACGACTCTCAACGACCTTTACAACTGTATCAAGGGTGAAGGCGGCGAGGAGATTCTCCTTGACGACGCGACTATCCGCGACGCCAAAAAATGTATTGACGAGATGATAAAGCTGGGCGGTTAAGATGAAAGCGTTAATAGCAATGAGCGGCGGCGTTGACAGTTCAGTCGCCGCTTTACTTATAAAAGAAAAGGGCTACGACTCCACGGGTATCACGATGAAGCTCTACGACAACGACGATATAGGCGTCAAAAAGGAAAACACCTGCTGTTCCCTCGACGATATCGACGACGCCCGCGCCGTATGCCGCAAGCTCGGGATACCGTATTATGTATACAACTTCCGCGACAGCTTCAACGATGAGGTCATCGCGCGGTTCATCAGCGCCTATGAGAACGGCTCAACTCCCAATCCCTGTATCGACTGCAACCGCTACATCAAGTTTGACAGGCTTATGCGGAGAATGTACGAGCTTGAAATGGACTACGTCGTGACAGGTCATTACGCGAGGATCGAATTTGACGAAAATTCCAAGAGATATATTTTAAAGAAGTCGCTGGATACAAGTAAGGATCAGAGCTATGTGCTGTACTCGCTGACTCAGGAGCAGCTCAGGCATACCCTGTTCCCTCTCGGCGAGCTGAACAAGGCTCAGGTCAGGGAAATCGCCGAGGCTAACGGCTTCATCAACGCCAAGAAGCGCGACAGTCAGGATATATGCTTTGTTCCCGACGGCAAGTACGCTCAGTTTATTGAGAGCTACACGGGCAAGACCTATCCCGAGGGCGATTTTGTTGATAAAGACGGCAATATCCTCGGAACTCACAAGGGAATTATCCGCTACACTATAGGTCAGCGCAAGGGACTAGGTCTGGCTCTCCCCGCGCCGATGTACGTCTGTGAAAAGGATTTAATAAACAACAAGGTGATACTCGGCTTTAACGAGGATTTATTCTCGCGCGAGCTCCGCGCGGACAAGCTCAACCTCATTACCCGCGACAGAATCGAGGGCAAAATGAGAGTCAGCGCCAAGGTCAGATATAATCAGAAGGAGCAGCCCGCGACGGTTGAACAGCTCG
>CACYDB010000210.1 GCA_902773035.1 uncultured Ruminococcus sp.
AAATGAACGCCCAGAAAAGATTCTCTTTTATATTCCGCAGTACAGCTCGGCTGAGTTCTACGGCTGTCACTACGTCAAGTAAATCGCTTTTCATCAGAACTATATCCGCCGAGTCGATAGCTATATCGGTTCCTGCGCCGATTGCGATTCCGACGTCGGCGGTTACGAGAGCGGGGGAGTCGTTAACTCCGTCGCCGACCATAGTCGCAATACCGTTCTTTTTGTAATTGCGGACAACCTGCTCTTTTTGATGCGGAAGGACCTGAGCGATAGCCGTCTTGATTCCGGCAAGCTTCTGTATAGCGCGGGCAGTTTGTTTATTGTCGCCCGTGAGCATTACCGCCTCAATTCCCAGTGAGTTTAGTCCCGAGATCGCCTTAGCGCTTGTTTCCTTGATTGTATCCGCTACGGCTATTATGCCGATCACATTGTTTTGATCAGCGAATATAAGAGGTGTCTTACCGTTGAAGTATAATTCCTCAATAGATTTATTATCAAACTTAATATCAAGGCTTTCAATGAATCTGTAATTTCCTGAATAGTAGATTCTGCCGTCTATTTCCGCAGAAATTCCCGAGCCCGTATATGATTTAAAGCTCTTAGCCTTAACAAGCGCGACCTTACCCTCGCAGTAATCACAAACCGCTTTAGCCAATGGATGCTCCGACAGCTTTTCAATAGCGTAGGCTATTTTCAGCAAATCGTCTTTATTTTCTGATATTATATCCGTAACCTGCGGCTCACCTTTAGTAATAGTTCCGGTTTTGTCAAGGATAACGGTTTTAATTTTATTGGCGGTTTCCAGCGCGGGAGCTGATTTTATTAAAATACCATACTGGGCAGCCTTTCCCGTACCGACCATTATAGCGGTAGGAGTTGCGAGCCCCAGCGCGCATGGGCAGGAAATCACCAAAACGGCTATTCCGAAGGAGATCGCTTTTCCGAAATCCGCTCCGAGAATCAGCCAGATTATAGTCGTAACGACCGCGATTCCGATTACAGCAGGTACAAACACTGCCGCTACCTTATCGGCGATTCTCGCGATAGGAGCCTTTGAGGTGGTCGCGTTTTCAACAAGCTTAATGATTTTGGAAAGAGTGGTGTTATCTCCCGTGTTAACAGCTTTGATCTTGGCGTAACCCGAGGTCAGAACAGTTCCTCCCGTAACATCGTTGCCGATGTTTTTGTCAACAGGAATACTTTCTCCCGTTATAGCGCTCTCATCTACACTGCACCCGCCTTCAACAATCACACCGTCAACGGCTATACTCATACCGTTTTTGCAGATTACAATGTCGCCTTCGCTGATTGTATGAGTATCGACCTCGATTTCTTTTCCGTCCTTTTCAATAATAGCCGTTTTCGGAGTCAGCTTTATCAGCTTGCTGATAGCCGAGGATGTTTTGCTTTTACTCTTGCTTTCCAAAAACTTTCCGACGCTTATAAATGTAAGGATCATTCCCGCGGATTCAAAGTAATAGTGGATTCCGAGCGAGGAAGCCGTCATCATATCATAATTATTTATCGCGCATATTATGAAATTATAAAGACTGTAGCCGACCGATACTCCGGCGCCTAACGCTATAAGCGCGTCCATATTGGGACTTAGTCTGAACAGTGACTTAAAGCCGTTTATAAAGTATTTACGGTTAAAAATCAGTATCGGGATCAGAAATACTAGCTCACACACCGCGAGAATAACCATATTTTCGAGCGCGGGTATATGAATCCCTATCATATGGCTCATCGAAACGAGCATAAGCGGAATAAGGAATATTACCGAAAGGATAAGCTGTTTTTTAGCTTTTTCGGCATTTTCATTATAACCGTCATCCTCGCGGACAAACTCACGCGCGCCGTAGCCCGAGGACTTTACGGCGTTGATTATTTCTTTATTTCCAAGCTTGTTCTCGTTGAAGCTTACGTCCATTGTATTAGCCAGCAAATTGACGTTTACGCTGTCAATACCGTCCAGCTTTTTAACGGCGTTTTCAACGTGAGTCTGACATGCCGAGCAGGTCATTCCGGTTATATTAAATTTCTGTTGCTTCATAGATTTCACCTGATTAGTTTAAACTAACCATATTGTAACACATCAAATTATAATAGTCAATATATAGGGTAAAAGAAGAAGCCGCCGCTCAGCGACAGCTTCATAATTGCTTATCTTACAACAGTTCTTAACTGCAATCTCAGTTTATCGGAAATCATAGCGATAAATTCGCTGTTAGTAGGCTTACCTCTGCCTGTATGTATTGTATAGCCGAAGTAAGAATTAAGCACGTCAACGTCGCCTCTGTCCCAAGCGACCTCAATAGCGTGACGGATAGCCCTTTCTACGCGGGATGAGGTAGTCTCATATTTTTTTGCAACGCTCGGATACAGTTGCTTTGTAACGGCGTTAATTATATCGGGCTTTTCAATTGACATCATAATCGAGTCACGAAGGTAGTTGTAGCCCTTGATATGAGCGGGAACTCCGATTTCGTGCAGGATCTCCGTTACCTTGATTTCAATATCGTTGTCATCATAGATTTTCGCTTTTGTGCCGGAATTATCTTTGCTTGTCAGAGAGATTATATCCTCACAAATCGCTTTGATGTTATAAGGCTTCAACGCGTAGTAGCTTGCGCCGTTGAGCATAATCTCACGTTCCAGAGCGGGACTGTTAAAGGAGGCTGATACAATCAGAATAGGGGAGGTAATATCCTTTTCCTTGATCGCCCTCATAACTCCGAGTGAGTCGAGCCTTGTCATAAACAAATCCATCAGCACAACATCCGGCTGTTCACTCGTGATTTTGAGCAGAAGCTCCTCGCCGTCCTTGTTGCAAAAGACAGGACGTATATTATAATAGTCAAAAACACTCAGCTCATCCGCGGAAAAACCGCTTTTTTCTTCTGTTAATAACAATTTGATTCTTTTGTTCATTATGATTCCTCCAAAAAATTTATTTTGCGAAATTATATTACCATAATATTGAGTATTTGGCAATACTTTCCAGTAAAGTTTTTTAAAAAATTACAAATTAATTAAAATCAAGTAACAAAATATTAAATATCATAACAATATATTGTATGTTTAGTTGATTTACGACACAATATATCGACATCATTCTGGATATGTACCCTGCCACAAGTGGCAGGGATTGGTTATTTGTTTATCATATTACCAATATAGACTCCGTAACCTTCGTCACAGCTTTCAAGAAATACATGGGTGAGAGCGCCGATTATTTTATTGTTTTGAATAATAGGACTTCCGCTCATACCCTGAACGATTCCTCCCGTAGTATCCAGAAGTCTTTTGTCTGTTATCCTCAGTGTAAAGCTCCTGTTTGTATCCTCGCTTTTATTACAGACGGAAGTGATTTCAATTTCATATTTTTTCGGATCAGATCCTTTTACAGTGGTGTATAGATACGCTTTGCCGTGTCTGATTTCATTAATATCGGCAATTTCAAATTTTTCCTTATTAATGCTTCCGATGGTTTTGCCGTATATTCCGAGAGGCGTATTCTCAAATACGGAGCCGATTGTCGTATCGGTGAAAATGCCGTTCAGGCTGCCGATTTTTTTGTCAGTTGATTTATTGACGCTGTTAACTTCGGCTTTAAGGATTTCTCCCGCGCTGTCGGACATCAGTCCTCCTGTGTCAATGTCACAAATCCCGTGTCCAAGAGCTCCGTAGACGTTATTTTCGGTATCATAATAGCTTATAGTTCCGATTCCCGCGCAGCTGTCGCGAACCCACATTCCCGCGTAGTATTCTCCTGAGCTGTTTTTTACGGGTGTAAGGCTTGTTTCTTTTTTTTCACCGTTTCTTTTATAATTGATCAAAAGTCTTTTTCCTTTTGAATTTTTAATTAGCGCCTCGGCTTTTTCGTTATCAGTAACTAAAACGCCGTTTATATTTGTGATTATATCACTCAGCGCCAGCCCGCAATCCTTTGCGGGACAGACGTTTACGCCCTCTGATTTGAAATCCTCAAGCTTCGTTATCATTACGCCCTTGCAGTAAAGCTTCAGTCCGAACGGTTCTCCTCCTACGGCAAGCTCTTTGACTTTTGCTTCTGAGGGTATTATATTAATAGAAAAGCAAAGAATAAAAACAAGAACCGTTGAAATTATCTTTGTTTTTACATTTTTTAACATTTTTTCACCTCCTTTCAATTTACTCTATTATTTTTTGAAAATATAGTGTATAATAAAATGGAAATGAAATGACATTTTAATTTTTTTGTTAAGAATACGCCTGAGAATCGCAGAAACTTCGCTTTCTGTTATTAATTCTCAGAATAAACAAAAAGAGGTGCTTATGATTTCAGACAGGATAGCTTCTCTCAGCCTTAACGATAAAGAGGTTGAGGAACGGATAAATAAAGGCTTGTCAAATAAAATGCCCGATACAAAGACTAAATCAATCAAAAAAATTGTTTTTGAGAACGTTGTCACACTGTTTAATATTCTTAATCTGTTTTTGATGACGCTTTTACTTTTGGTCGGATCTTTTAAGAATATGCTTTTTATGGGCGTAGTAGTGTGCAATACAATTATCGGTATTGTTCAGGAAATACGCTCTAAAAAGGCTGTTGACAGGCTTTCTATTGTAATTGCGAGCGATATCGAGGCAGTCAGAAACGGCAAGCTTGTCAGCATTCCCGCTGAGGAAATTGTCGTAGATGATATAATCGCGCTCGGAGCGGGTATACAGATTCCCTGTGACTGCGAAGTCGCTGAGGGTTTTTGCTACGCTAATGAGAGCCTTTTGACAGGTGAGAGCGATCAGGTTGAGAAAAATGTCGGAGATAAGCTGTTCTCGGGCAGTTATGTTTCAGCCGGTAAGGTCTTTGCCAAGGTCATACATACAGGCAAGGATAATTATTCTTCAAAAATCGAAACCGAGGCTTCCTACTCGAAGAAAATCAATTCCGAGATTATGAACACGCTTAATAAGGTCATCACCTTCTGTTCGATCGCGATTTTCCCGATGGGTATCGCTATGTTCATAAATCAGTACTTTTTCAACCACGAAACTATTCACGACTCTGTTATAAGTATAGTCGCGGCGCTTATCGGAATGATTCCCGAAGGCTTGATTCTTCTGACAAGTACCGTCCTCGCGGTAGCGGTAATAAGACTGTCGAGGAAAAAGGTGCTTGTTCAGCAGTTGTTCTGCATAGAGACGCTTGCCAGAGTTGACGTTCTCTGCCTCGATAAGACGGGCACTATCACTACAGGCGAGCTTGAGGTTGTTGATATAGAGTCCTTTGACAGCGAGATCGAAACCGACGTTATATTGAAATCCCTGGCTAAATGCTCACTTGATAAAAATGAGACTATCAAAGCGATCAACTCGTACCTTAAATGCAGTTATTTAAAGGAAAAGGACGTAATTCCTTTTTCGTCAGACAAAAAGTGGTCGGGAGCGGTGCTGAGCGACGGTAACTCATATGTTCTCGGCGCGGCTGAGATCATAATAGACAAGAAATATAAGGAAGTATTTGATACAATAGAGGGTATTGACGACGACTACAGAGTCGTTACACTCGCCGTAAGCTCGTTGCCGTTTAAGGATAAGCAGACGCTTCCCGAGAATTTGAAGCCGATAGCTCTCGTTGTAATCCGCGATAAAATTCGCGAAAACGCTTCAAAAACGATAGATTATTTCAAGAAACAGGGAGTTATTCTTAAGGTTATCTCAGGCGATAACAACAAGACAGTAGAGAGAATCGCCGATTCAGTCGGCGTTCCGGACGCGCATAAGTCAATTGACGCTTCAACCTTAAAGACTGATGACGAGATCGATAAGGCGGTCGAAAATTATGCCGTATTCGGCAGGGTTACTCCACAGCAGAAGAAGTCTTTTGTTGAAAAGCTCAAGGCTCACGGTCATACAGTCGCTATGACAGGCGACGGCGTAAACGATATTCTCGCATTAAAGGAAGCCGATTGCAGTGTAGCTATGGCTTCCGGCTCCGACGCCGCCAAAAATACTGCTCAGCTCGTATTAGCTGACAACGACTTTGCTCATATGCCCGAGGTTGTTGCTGAAGGCAGACGTTCAATCAATAATATTCAGCGAAGCGCGTCACTTTTCATAGTCAAGACGATTTACTCGTTTATTCTCGCCTTTGTATTTATATTTGTTAATGTAAATTATCCGTTCCAGCCTTTACAGATTTCGCTGACTTCTGCTTTTACAATCGGCTTACCGTCCTTTGTACTTGCCTTGCAACCTAATCACAACAGGATTCAGGGACGATTTATGAAGAATGTAATACTCCGCTCATACCCGGGCTCGATAATGGTTGTCGCGAATATAATTGTGCTTATATGTTTCAGCGGTCAACTTTCTTTTCCTGAGTTTTCAACGCTTTCGGTTATTCTTACCGCGTTGATAGGCGTGAATATGGTAATCAGGCTGTCTATTCCGATAAACGCCCTCAGAGCCGCGTTGATTGTGGTCGTTATAGCGGGACTATCCGTGGGAATACTCTGCTTCACCGAGCTTTTCAATTTTGTATTACCGACAGGCTTCGCGCTGAATTTGCTTATAATACTCGCAATTATTTCAATTGTAGTGTATAATGTGATTTACACACTGAGTACAAGACTTTTAATAAAGAAGTGATATTATGAATTTAAAGATAAATCCTGACACTTTGGAAAAGCTGGATTCAGACCTTAACAAGAGATATCTGGCGAGCGGTTACAGGATCAGCGGCGATATAAAGGACAATAAGCTGACTCTTTATCTGATTGACGATTACGGCAAACATTCAGCTTTTATGAACGAGTATTTCTACGGACGTATTGAAGGAAATCATTTAAAGGGCGATTTCAGAATCAGCAACTACGCTCTGATTTTA
>CACYDB010000211.1 GCA_902773035.1 uncultured Ruminococcus sp.
ACACGTAAGTTGCGAAAAATCAACGCAAAAAGAGTCTATTCAATAATTTTTTGTGATATATATCTTTCACAAAATATGCCCATCAACATTAAAGGCACCCTTTAGGGTGCCTTATGAGCCGGCGTGCGTATCATAAGGAAATAACGTTCATCTCGAACCCTGTTGGCGCGGGCGTAGCTAAAAAACGCATAAACGCTCCTCGGTAAAAATGCTCCCCCGGAGCATTTTTTTAACCCTCGGCTTCAAATCCCGCATTTTTATGCTCAGTCAATCAAAAGAGCACCCATTTGGGTGCTCTTTTGATTGGCTGAGCTGGCGGGATTTGAACCCACGAATGCAGGAGTCAAAGTCCTGTGCCTTACCGCTTGGCGACAGCTCATTATTCAACCTCTTAATTATATCATATTAACTTCAAAAGTCAATATTTAACTTGCTTTTTTCTGTTTTTGTGCTATACTTATACCTAACTGAATATCACTTACGCGGTTCCGCGGGGATTAATTGGGAAGGCGGTCTGAGTCCGCCGCAACAGCCATTACCGTGTTCAGCCGAAAAGAAGCATTATGCCACTGAGAAATCGGGAAGGCGCTTTGTACTATGACTGTAAGCCGGGAGACCTGCCGCGTTCGTATTTTGCTATTGTTCCCGGGCACTTTGGGGTTCGATAGTTTTTTTGCTGTGCCCTTACTTTTTCGGGGCATTTTGCATTTAAGGAGGAAAAATGAAAAAGTTTATCGCAGTTTTGATCTCGGTTTTACTTATCGCGTCACTCTTTACGGTTGCCGCGTATGCCGAGGGAAACAAGGTTTCGGTTCGTATTGAGGGTATAAACGATACCTTCTTTTACGGAGAGTATCTTGTCGTTGAGGGCGACACTGTCTACAGCGTTCTGAAGGCTATCGACAAAGCCGAGGATAACCTGACTCTCACGTTCCAGAATGAAGCGGAGAGCCCTTATCTTGACGCTGTTAACGGCGAGAAATCAGCCAAATTCGGCGGCTGGGACGGTTGGCAGTATCTTGTTGACGATGTATCTCCCGATGTCGGTATGAGCGATAGAAAGCTCAGCGGCGGCGAGAGTGTTGTCGTTTTCTACGGCGACTATCCCTGCGCTGATCCGATTATGGATCTTACTAAGTCCGAGGACGGCGAGCTGAGATTCTGGACAGGCGTTACAACCTGGTCTCAGGATGAAAAAGGACAGTACACTTCATCCTACTCTCAGGAGCCTGTTGCCAACGCCGAGGTCACTCTTAACGGACAGCCCTATACAACAGATGAGAATGGCGA
The DNA here is from genome assembly GCA_902773035.1 of uncultured Ruminococcus sp. Lineage (GTDB taxonomy): Bacteria > Bacillota > Clostridia > Oscillospirales > Acutalibacteraceae > Ruminococcoides. The sequence continues at coordinate 1,291 of CACYDB010000211.1, forward strand.
GATCCGCTTTGTACCCGCTGACTTCAAGGGCTTTGTAAACGTTCAGATCAGCAGATACGCTGAGAGCGGCGCTCCGACTGTATGCCGTTTTGCTCCTGATTTCGGATTTGAGCTTTTCGGTAAGACCGCAACCGATGATGAGGCGTCCAATGACGAGCAGGATCCTACAGAGGAAACAACTGCCGCTTCAACAGGTGACGCGACCGAGACTACTCAGCCCGCTACTCAGGAGACTACGCAGGCTGCCGAAACATCTGAGCTCGCGGAAACTACCGTACCTTCCGAGACTACGACCGAGACTGTCGCTCCGACTGAAAGCGTTGAGCCCACTCAGCCCGCTGAGGTCAAGCCGACTGAGGCTCCGAAGTCGAATCAGAGCGCTAAGACAACTATCACGGTTAAGGCTAAGAAAACTCTCTACGTCAAGGGCACTTACACAATCAATCCGACTGTTAAAAACGGTAAGGGAAAGACAACCTATACTTCATCAAATTCAGGTATCGCCAAGGTCAGCGCTAAGGGCAAGGTGACTGCCGTCAAGAAGGGCTCTGCGACAATTACCGTTAAGAATAACGGCGTGAAAAAGACGGTCAAGATCACCGTAAAAAATCCGAAGCTCAATAAGAATAAGGTAACGCTTAAGCTTAAGAGCAAGAAGAAATTCAAAATCAAGATCACAGGTCAGATAGGCAAGGCGAAGTTCAAGAGCAGCAAGAAATCTGTGGCAAAGGTAAGTAAAAAGGGAGTCGTTTCTGCCGCCGCAAAGGGCAAGGCTAATATTACCGTTACGACAAACGGCGTAAAGCTTAAGCTCAAAGTAACCGTAAAATAATTATTTGAGGAGAATCATATGAAAGCCTGTAAAACTGTTTTTTCTGTTATTATATGTATCTTAATAGCCGTAAGTACGTCTCTTACAGGTTTTTCATCCTCGGAGATCACCCCCGACCGTGTTAAAGACGCGGTCGAGGGGATCATTTCCTACAAATGTGAGGCGTGCGGCGCGAGCTCAACAGACGGGCTTCTTGACTCGCTGGGAAGTCAGGCGGGCGTGTATACATCCGACTGGTTCATTATCGCGCTGTCGCTTTACGGCGTTGACTGCCGAAATTCAAGGGCGGTATCATCGCTTAAAAACGCGGTAAATGACTTTTACTCGGGCGACCTGTCCTCCGTAAAGGTCACGGATATGCAGAGAACAGCTCTGACCTTGCTCGCGTGCGGTGAGAGCATTACAAGCGTTAACGGTCACAACCTGCTCGCCGACTGCACCTACAACCGCGCCAAATACAAATCCCTTGACTCTCAGGGCGTGAACTCCGTCGCGTACGCTCTGATTTTGCTCGACTCAAACGATTTCAGCGTTCCCGAAAACGCTGAGACTACGCGCGACGATATGATCAAGATGATACTCGACAAGGAGCTCGACAACGGAGGATTCGCGT
>CACYDB010000212.1 GCA_902773035.1 uncultured Ruminococcus sp.
GCAGAGGTCGCCAAGATGGACAGAAAGAATTACTGCTATCCCGACCTCCCAAAAGCGTACCAGATTTCCGAGTATGACAAGCCGCTGTGCGAGCACGGTTATATTCAGCTCTCGAACGGCAGAAAAATCCGTATCCTTCGTATTCATATCGAGGAGGACGCGGGTAAGCTCGTTCACGCTCACGGCGATACATACGTCGATTACAACCGCGGCGGCGTACCGCTGATCGAGATTGTCACGGAGCCTGACTTCCGCTCAACCGACGAGGCTCGCGAGTATGTTGAAAAGCTCCAGCAGGTAATGCGCGCTATCGGAGTCTCGGACTGCAAAATGCAGGAGGGCTCAATGCGTTGCGACGTAAATATCTCCGTCCGCCCCGAGGGTAGTGAAGAATTCGGCACGCGTACCGAGATCAAGAATATGAACTCTATCAACAACATCGTCAAGGCGATGGAGTACGAGTACGAGCGTCAGGTCGATCTGATTGAGGCGGGCGGCAAGGTAACTCAGGAAACCCTGCGTTACGACGACGCTACCAACACCACCTCGTCAATGAGAGGCAAGGAGGACGCTAACGACTACCGTTACTTCCGTGATCCCGACCTTGTTACGATCCTCACAAGCAGGGAAGAGGTCGAGGAAATCAGAAGCACACTTCCCGAGCTTCCCGAGGTCAAGAAGGCGCGTTATATCGACGAGTATGATATTCCCGAGAAGGACGCGGCTCTGCTCACCAAGTACCGCAAGGTCAGCGAATACTTTGACGAGGCTATCGAGGGACTTAAAAACCCCAAGACCGTCAGTAACTTCATCATCGGCTCGATCTTCCGCCGCGTAGAAACCGAGAAGGACAAGGAGTCCTTTGACGTAGCGGTAAGCCCCAAGCAGCTTAATGAGCTCGTTAAGCTGCTCGAGGACAAGAAGATCCAGAACAACCTCGCTAAAAAGACTCTTGAGAAAATGCTCGATACAGGCAAGCCCTGCACTGAGTTTATCGACGAGAGTGATCTCGGCGGAGTTGACGACTCAGCCCTCGAGGAAATGTGCAAAAACGCGATCGAAGCCAATCCCAACGCCGTCGCCGACTACAAGGGCGGTAAGGAAAAGGCGCTTATGTCGCTGCTCGGAAATGTTATGAAGCAGAGCAGAGGTAAGGCTGACGCTCAGGCGGTCAGAGCTAAGCTGATTGAAATGATCAAATAATTAATCGCTTATACAAAAAGTGGCAGGTTTTTTATCGACTTGCCACTTGATTTTTTCTGATTTACTTCTATAATGATAGTAAGGTAATTTTATTCTCCCAAGGAGCGAAAAGATGTCACAGGATCAAATCATTGTTAAAGGCGCCCGCCAGCACAATTTAAAAAATATAGACGTAACAATCCCGCGCGACAAGCTCGTTGTAATCACGGGACTTTCAGGCTCGGGCAAAAGCTCCCTCGCGTTTGACACGATCTACGCCGAGGGTCAGCGACGCTATGTCGAGAGTCTCAGCTCCTACGCGAGAATGTTCCTCGGTCAGACCAATAAGCCCGACGTTGACGATATCCAGGGGCTTTCTCCCGCTATCTCGATCGACCAGAAAACTACCTCTCATAATCCGCGATCGACCGTCGGAACAGTGACCGAGATTTACGACTATCTGCGACTGCTTTACGCGAGAATCGGTATTCCTCACTGCCATATCTGCGGCAGGGAGATTTCACGTCAGAGCGTTGACCAGATAGTTGACAGCGTACTATCGCTTGACGAGGGAACGAGGATCCAAATTATGTCTCCCGTCGTTAAGGGCAGGAAGGGAACTCAGCAGAAGGAGTTCGAGAAGGCGAGAAAAGCAGGCTTCGCGCGAGTACGCGCCGACGGCGAGGTTTATGACCTGTCCGAAAAAATCGAGCTTGAAAAGAATAAAAAGCATAGTATAGATATAATCGTAGACAGACTTATCGTCAAGGACGGAATACGCTCGCGCCTTGCCGACTCGATCGAGACTGCCTCAAAGCTCTCAAATGGTCTGATTACCGTCAATGTTATAGGCGGCGAGGATCTGAGCTTTTCGCAGAACTACGCCTGTCCCGAGCATAACGTCAGCGTTGACGAGCTCTCCCCGAGAATGTTCTCGTTCAATAATCCGTTCGGAGCCTGTCCGAAATGTATGGGACTCGGTGTGTTCCTCAAAATCGACCCTCAGCTCATTATTCCCAATCCCGAGCTCAGTATCGCTCAGGGAGGTCTGAAGGGCAGCGGCTGGGCTATGGAGGGCAACTCTATCGCCGAAATGTATTTACAGGCGCTCGCCGAGAAGTATAACTTCTCGCTCAATACTCCGCTGGGCGAGCTTCCCGACGATATAATCGACATTCTGCTCTACGGCACGAAGGGCGAGGAAGTCAGGCTTCACCGCCGTATGCCCTTCGGTGACGAGAGGATTATGACCCGTCCCTTCGAGGGCGTCGTGAACAACCTCGAAAGACGCTTCCGCGAGACCTCGAGCGCATGGGTAAAGGATGAGATACAGGGATTTATGGCTGAGATCCCCTGCGACGAGTGCGGCGGTCAGAGGCTTTCAAAGACAAGCCTCGCGGTCACGGTAGGCGGTCTGAATATTATGCAGTTCTGCGATATGCAGGTTGCATCCGCTATTGAATTTATCAAGACCGCGACTCTCAGCGAGAGAGATTTGTATATAGGAAAGGCTGTTTTCAAGGAGGTCAGGGAAAGACTGAACTTCCTTAACAGCGTAGGTCTGGGCTACCTTACGCTCTCGCGCTCAAGCGGTACGCTCTCCGGCGGCGAGAGTCAGAGAATCCGCCTTGCCACTCAGATAGGCTCTTCGCTTATGGGCGTTATGTATGTTCTCGACGAGCCCAGCATCGGACTTCATCAGCGTGATAACGAGAAGCTTCTCGGCACGCTTAAACAACTGCGCGACGTGGGCAATACGGTCATTGTAGTCGAGCATGACGAGGACACGATGTACGCCGCCGATCATATTATTGATATCGGTCCCGGCGCGGGTATTCACGGCGGCGAGATAATCGCTGCGGGTACAGTAGAGGACATCAAGAACTGTCCCGACTCTATTACGGGTCAGTACCTCAGCAAGCGCAGAGTCATTCCCGTGCCTAAGAAAAGGCGCGAGGGTAACGGAGCTTTTCTTGAGGTGCGCGGCGCGGCTCAGAATAACCTCAAAAATATAAACGTAAAATTCCCGCTCGGCAAGTTTATATGCGTTACGGGGGTTTCAGGCTCTGGCAAGAGCTCGCTTGTCAACGAGATCGTATATAAAAAGCTCGCGACTGAGCTCAACCGCGCTAAAATGCGCGCGGGCAAGCATAAGGCGATAAAGGGAATGGAAAATCTCGATAAGGTCATCAATATCAATCAGAGTCCTATCGGCAGAACTCCGCGCTCAAATCCCGCGACTTATACGGGCGTGTTCACCGATATCCGCAATCTTTTCGCCTCAACTCAGGAGTCAAAAATGCGCGGCTATAACGCGGGACGTTACTCCTTTAACGTCAAGGGCGGACGTTGCGAGGCGTGTCAGGGCGACGGTATTATCAAGATCGAGATGCACTTTTTGCCCGACGTTTACGTTCCCTGCGACGTGTGCAAGGGCAGGCGCTACAACCACGAAACTCTTGAGGTAAAGTACAAGGGCAAGTCTATCCACGATGTTCTCGAGATGACCGTCGAGGAAGGCGTTGAGTTTTTCAGCTCTATCCCGAGAATCCAGCGCAAGCTCAAAACTCTGTATGAAGTAGGTCTCGGATATATCAAAATCGGTCAGCCCGCCACAACTCTGTCGGGCGGCGAGGCTCAGCGCGTAAAGCTCGCGACGGAGCTTGCCAAGCGCAGTACGGGACGTACTATCTATATTCTCGACGAGCCTACGACGGGGCTCCATATCGCCGACGTTCACAGGCTTATCGAGGTGCTCAATAAGCTCGTTGATACGGGCAACACCGTTGTTGTCATTGAGCATAACCTCGACCTTATCAAAATCGCCGATCACATTATCGACCTCGGACCAGAGGGCGGCGACTTCGGCGGTGAGATCGTTGCCGAGGGTACTCCCGAGCAGGTCGCTCGGAACGGTAATTCCTTTACGGGAATGTACCTCAAAAAGATCCTGAAATAATCGGGAGATACCTCAGCCTGAATTTTATGATATATATAAACTCCGCTGATTTCGGCGGAGTTTTTTCTTGACAAAATGAGAGTAATGCATTATAATGATAACAGCTTAATCATCCAACTAATTAACCAACAACGTATTTAAAGGAGGCTTATCTATGAATGTTATCAATGAAAATATACCCATTTTCGCGCGTATCGCCGAGGGAATAAAGGATCATATCCTTATGGGTGACGTCAAGGAGGGCGAGCAGCTTATTTCAACAACTCAGCTTTCCAAGGAATATGAAATTAATATCGCTACGGTAAACAAGGGTATTAACGTTCTTGTCGCCGAGGGAATTGTTTTCAAGAAACGCGGTATAGGTATGTTTGTAGCCGAGGGCGCTGTGGATAAGCTGATTACCGAAAGACGCAAGACATATAAGGAAACATATATCGTCGCCGCGCTCGAGGAGGCTAAGCGTCTGAGATACTCTGTTGAGGATTTACAGAAGATGGTCGCCGAGGTATATAACGCGGATGAGAACCCTGTAAAATAATTTTTAAACTTTTTTTGGCTGAATTGCATTTTTTAATGCAATTCAGCCTCTTTTTTTGCCCTTAAGTGTAGGGCGCCCCTCCCTGCAAATACAATAAGGAGAATACTATGGAAAAAACTATTAAAAAGCGGCGATATTATGGCGACTGAAATCATCGTCGCGGTAATCGGACTCAGCGGCTCGGCGATCGGATCGCTTATCGGCATAATCGCCAACAGCCGTCTGATGAATTACCGCATCCGTCAGCTAGAGGAAAAGGTCGGCAAGCATAACAGCCTGATCGAGCGGACGTATATGCTCGAAAAGCATATGGAGCTTGCGGACGAGAAAATCAAGGTCGCCAATCACCGCATTGACGATCTGGAGAGAAAGGGAGAATAAACTATGGAAATTAATACGAAGAATTTTAAAAAATGGGTAAAGGCGGCGCTTGTCAGAGCGGCTAAAACTACGGCTCAGACTGCCGCCGCGACAATCGGAGTGGCGGCTTTGATGTCCGAGGTCAACTGGACGGCGGTTATATCGGCTTCCGTATTGGCAGGTATACTGTCTGTTCTGAGCAGCGTCGCGGGCTTGCCCGAGGTAAAGGAGGATGATTATGACGTCAACTGAACTGAGGAACAAGGTCATAAAAGGCATTACGGTCTATAACAGCGCGAAGAAGGGAAGCGCGGGGCATAAGGGGATTTTGAAAATCTTCAACGGCTCGGGGCTTTGCAAGCGCTACAGGATGACCGTTAACGATCCGTGGTGCGCGACGACTGCGAGCGCGGCTTATATCAAGGCGGGGCTGACAAGGATTTTCCCCTGCGTAGACTGCTCCTGCGGTCAGATGATAGCTATGGCGAAAAAGGCGGGTATCTGGAAGGAAAAGGACAGTTATATTCCTAAGCCCGCGGATTTGATTTTGTACGACTGGGATGACAGCGGTCGCGGCGATAATACGGGCGCTCCCGAGCATGTAGGAATCGTAGTCGGCGTATCAAACGGCGTGATCAGGGTCTTTGAGGGCAATATGAACAACGCCTGCGGCTACAGGAATATTGCCGTCAACGGCAGATTTATCAGGGGCTTTATCACGCCCGATTTTGACTTGATTGCCTCTAAGCCCAAGCCTGTGCTTGAGAAAAGCGGCTATAAAAAGGGCGACTGCACCAAGGGTGTGCTGGCTTTCAAACAGCTTTTGCTGATCGCGAAGGAGAAGGGCATAATCAGTACGAAGCTCAACAATACAAGAACCTTCGGCGCGGGTACGGAGAAGGCTGTAAATCAGCTGCTCAAAAAGCTCGGCTTTAAGCAGACGGGTATTGCGGGCGCGAAGCTTATCAAAAAGCTCAGAGAGCTTATAAGTAAGTAAAATTTACATTTAATTTCAATCTTTTTGTTCCAATGACCGACTAAATCTGTTATAATGGTAAAAGATAAAATAAGGAGGTCATAAATATGAGCGAAAAGAAAAACATTTACGCGGGAACGCAGACTGAGAAAAATCTCGAGGCTGCCTTCGCGGGCGAGTCGCAGGCTCGCAACAAGTATACCTACTTTGCTTCCGTAGCGAAGAAGGAGGGCTATCAGCAGATTGCGGCGCTTTTCCAGAAAACCGCCGACAATGAAAAGGAGCACGCTAAAATCTGGTTTAAGGAGCTCGCGGGACTCGGCACTACTACCGAGAACCTTAACTCCGCCGCCGACGGCGAGAACTACGAGTGGACGGATATGTACGCCGAGTTCGCCAAAACCGCTGAGGAGGAGGGCTTCCCCGAGCTTGCCGAGAAGTTCCGTATGGTAGGCGAGGTCGAAAAGCACCACGAGGAACGCTACAGAGCTCTGCTTAAAAATATCGAGACCGCTCAGGTGTTTGAGAAGAGCGAGGTCAAGGTTTGGGAATGCCGCAACTGCGGTCATATCGTAGTCGGTACAAAGGCTCCCGAGGTTTGTCCCGTATGCGCTCATCCTCAGAGCTTCTTTGAGATTCACGCGGAGAATTATTAATACAAGGGCAACCATCTTTTGATGGTTGCCTGTGTTTTGAAGGAAGATACCATGGAACCAACATACCTGCAAAGGCTTGAACGCAGTATCACAAAAAAATACCGCAAGCAAATCTGGGCTAAGTTTATCTCCGCGATAAAGGAGTATGAGCTTATCAGCGAGGGAGATAAAATCGCCGCCTGTATCTCGGGCGGCAAGGACAGTATGCTTCTGGCAAAGCTCCTGCAGCTTTTACAGAGGTACTCGGATTTTCCCTTTGAGCTTGAGTATCTCGTTATGGACCCGGGCTACAGTCCGCAGAATCGCGCTAAGATCGAACATAACGCGAGGCTTCTTGAAATCCCGATAACAGTTTTTGAGACGGATATTTTTGAGATCGCCGACAAAGCGGAAAAATATCCCTGCTATCTCTGCGCGCGGATGAGACGCGGTCATCTTTACAAAAAGGCGAAGGAGCTGGGCTGTAACAAAATCGCGCTTGGACACCATTTTTCCGACGTGATAGAGACGACGGTTATGTCGATGTTCTACGGGGCTCAGCTTCAGGGTATGATTCCCAAGCTCCACAGCAAAAACTACGAGGGAATGGAGCTTATACGTCCGCTCTACAAGGTTCACGAGGACAGCATTATCGCGTGGAAGAATTACAACGATCTTGACTTTTTGCAGTGCGCCTGCCGATTTACCGAGAACTGCTCCGAGAGCGGCGACGGTATCGGCGACAGCAAGCGGCTGGAGGTCAAAAACCTTATTAAAGAGCTCAAACGCGATAATCCGAATATTGAGAAGAGCATTTTCAA
>CACYDB010000213.1 GCA_902773035.1 uncultured Ruminococcus sp.
CTTGAAAAGCGGAGGCTGTGCGATATAGATATAACCCTCGTCAATAAGCGGTCTCATATATCTGAAGAAGAAGGTGAGAAGCAGTGTTCTGATATGCTGACCGTCAACGTCGGCATCCGCCATAATAATGACCTTGCCGTAGCGGAGCTTATTAATATCAAATTCATCGCCGATACCAGTGCCGAGCGCGGTGATAACAGGCGTGAGCTTATCATTTCCGTAAACTCTGTCGAGTCTTGCCTTCTCAACGTTGAGCATTTTTCCCCACAGCGGCAGGATAGCCTGGATCCTTCTGTCACGACCACCCTTTGCAGAGCCGCCCGCCGAGTCACCCTCGACGATGAAGATCTCAGTCTCAGCGCTGTCCTTTGACTGACAGTCCGCAAGCTTACCGGGAAGCTGAGCTCCCTCGAGCGCCGACTTACGTCTTACGCTCTCTCTTGCCTTTCTCGCAGCTTCTCTGGCTCTTGCGGACGCGAGAGCCTTGTCAAAAATAGCCTTCGCTATCTGCGGATTTTCCTCGAGGAATACGGAGAGCTTTTCGCTCAACAGCTTATCGACCATAGTTCTGACCTCGGTATTACCGAGCTTAGCCTTGGTCTGACCCTCAAACTGAGCCTCCTTGACCTTAACGCTGATTACAGCCGTAAGACCCTCTCTGACGTCCTCGCCCGAAAGGTTCTTGTCATTTTCTTTAAGCTTGTTGAATTTTCTCGCGTAATCGTTCATCACTCTGGTGAGAGCTCTCCTGAAGCCCTCCTCGTGAGTACCGCCGTCAACGGTATGGATGTTATTCGCGAACGACAGCGTAAACTCGTTGTAGCTGTCTGTATACTGCATCGCGACCTCAACCGTCACGGTATCCTCCGCGTTCCTTGAAGCGAAGTAAATAACGTCGGGATGGATCGGGTCAACGTGCTTTTTCTTATTGAGATATTCTACGAAGCTCGAGATACCGCCCTCGTAGTGAAAGTTTTTCTGAATAATACTTTCAGCGTCGCGCTCATCGCGGAGCTCAATATGTACGCCTGCGTTGAGGAACGCCTGCTCTCTGAGTCTCTTCGAAAGCACGTCATATTCATAAACGGTAGTTTCCTTGAAAATCTTGCCGTCAGCCTTAAAGCGAACCTCGGTACCCTTTTCGGAGGATTTGCCGATTTTCTTAAGGTCGGTAACGATCTTACCTCTCTCATAGCGCTGGAAATAAATATCCTCGCCGTCGCAGACCTTGACCTCTACCCACTCCGAGAGAGCGTTAACTACCGACGCGCCTACGCCGTGAAGACCGCCGGAAACCTTATATCCGCCGCCGCCGAACTTACCGCCCGCGTGAAGCACCGTAAATACAAGAGTTACCGCGGGAATACCCGTCTTAGCGTTGATGCCAACGGGAATACCGCGGCCGTTATCTCTGACGCGGATAATATCGCCGGGCTCGATCACAACGTCGATCTTTGAGCAGTAACCCGCCAGCGCCTCGTCTATAGAGTTATCAACAATTTCATAAACAAGATGGTGAAGTCCTCTCGGTCCCGTAGAGCCGATATACATACCGGGTCTTTTACGGACAGCCTCAAGTCCTTCGAGCACCTGTATTTCGTCAGCGCCGTATTCGCCTTCAACCTTTGATACCTTAATTTCTTCGTTCTCCAAAAAAATTACCTCCCGTCACTTCGCTTAAACAATATAAAATACGGTGTAAAAATCAATGCCGCCGTCACAGCTATAAGGCTTATTATAACAATCCAAGCCATCGAGCCCCTGATATCCGGCATCGAGTTCAGAATCAACAAATTTATAACAACCGTTAACACCGCGGTTATCAGAAATAATACAATATAACCGAGCTTTGAAACCTTAAAGCTTTTGCCGCAGTGATAACATTTTTCTTCCTTTTTACTTTTTATCCTACGCACGTCGCGGTAATGATAAACCGTATGACAGTGCGGACACACAGGCAGTCTGAACATAATCAGAGCATTCTGTTAGCCGTATACTTGGAGCCGTCAGGCTTCTTCTTCGGCACATATGTCTTGACTTCCTCGCGGTATTCTACCTCAGGCTCCTCCTCATATTCAGGCTGAGACACGACCCTCTTGAGCGGAGCGTCCGAGGATGAAGCGTGAGCCTCGCTTACATTCTTGATGATTGGAACCTCTCTGACAACTGTTTTCTCAGCAGGCTTCGCGGACTGAGTACGCCTGTTCTTCTTAACCTCGTCGAAAACGTCGCGGTTAAAGGTGTAGCTAAAATCGTCCTGCTCGCCGTTATCCTC
>CACYDB010000214.1 GCA_902773035.1 uncultured Ruminococcus sp.
GATTCCAGTTGTAGCCGTTGAGGTAATTGCCGTTGCCACCACCTACCGCGATTACGGATTTAACCGCAAGACCTGTGTTACGGGTTACGCCGTCGCCCGTTACGCTGATTTCTTCTGTTTCGGGATTAAAGGTAACTGTTACGTCGCAGGCTGAAACTACGTTGAATTCGTAGTTATCGCCTGTTTCTTTCTCACCCCAGCTATACTCCCACGAGTGATTCTTAAGTACCTTTAACTGAATATCGTTCTCCGGCTCAACGTATGTGTATGTGATGGAATATACGTCGCCGTCCTTGGTCATATCATTTTGTGCATTCGAAGCATCCCATGATGTGCCGAACATAGCGGCGGATGAACCGGCGACTGTGTATAAGGCGCGGTTTACGCCGTCACCCGTTACGCTGATTTCATATGTTTCAGGGTTAAAGGTAATTGTTACGTCGCAGGTTGAAAGCACATTGAACCAGTAGTTATTGCCTGTCTCATCTCCCCAGCTTTCGCCCCATGAGTGATTCTTAAGCACCTTGAACTGAATTTCGTTCTCAGGCTCAACGTTTGTGTATGTGATTGAATATACGCCGCCATTCTTGGTCATATCATTTTGCGTATTAGAAGCGTCCCATCCTGTGCCGAATATATCGGGGGATGAACCCGCGACTGTATATGTGTCGGCATTTTCAGGCTCCGTCGCAGACTCAGGCGCTGTTGTAGGCTCAGGCTCATCTGTCGGTAGATCAGCGCCCTCGAGGGTAACGGTTTTCGTATTATGGTCTGCCGATTTAACGTAAAACGCGTTTGCTATTGAGCCGTCCTTGTAAGGCACATAATAAGAGCCTTCCCAATCTTCAAATACCACCTTGCCTTTGTCAGTAATGATATCAAACATTCCATTTTCAAAAAGACTATCCTCGTCGTAAACCGAATCGCCGTCCGTATCAGCATATGTTCCGGCTTTCAGAGTAACCGTGTATTCGTAGCTCTCGTCTTCAACAAGATTTACGCCTACGGCGATATAATCTCCTGCCTCAAGGTCTGAGAAAGACAAATCACCGCTGTAGTAGATTGCGCCTGTAGTCGCGCTCGAGATTACGGGAACAGCTACTAACAAGCTAAGTACCATCATTACCGCCAGAATTACACTGAGCGGTCTTTTAACTATTTTTGTCATATAAATTCCTCCATGAATTTTGATTTTTAAATATAATCATTGTTTATTCGGGTCTGTCCGCTGACCGCGTATTAATTTGCCAATACCGGATATCGACTGATTCAGTCGAACAAATAAACAAAAGGTTACCGAATTAATTCACCTCAACAGTATAGCATATTTACATTTTTTATCAATCCATAAAAGAATTTTGTGTATATTTTTTCGCCGTGTTTTAAAAACAGCTTACAGTCCCGTGATAGTAAGGCTTACGCCGCCTGACCGTAAAATATGCTTTTTGCAAATTGCATAAAATTGAAGGCTGAAATTTGTGCAGTTAAACAAGCGAAAATAGTATTGATTTGTGATAGAATATATCCATAATTTAAAAACCCCTTGATTCCGGGGTGGAAAGGACAGAATATGAAACTCAAAAAAATGCTCTGCGTACTTATGACGCTGTGCGTACTCTTATCGGGAATAATGTGCTGTAGCTTCTCAGCGTCAGCCGAGGATTTCCGCTTCTCCGATGAGTACAAGACCTCGCCGTTTTATACAGCGCTGACGGAAGCGATTGAAAACAGCGGCGATAAAACTATGATGGAAAAAACTCTCGCCGTCGCCTTATCTCAGGAGGGCTACAAAAACTACGCCACTGACGGCGCCGATCTTGATCAGGCGAGAGCTGACGGACTCCTCTGGACAGGCAAGGAGCTCCGTATGAATTCAAGCGACACAGGAAACACCGAGTACACCCGCTGGGCTCAGAGATACGTTATGAACAGAGCCGAGAGTACTCAGTACCTTGACTGCGACTGGTGCGCGATTTTTGCAAGCTGGTGTATGTATCAGGCGGGCTACTACAGCGAGGAAGCGCTGAAAAGATGCTACTACTCCTACTACGCCAACCCCTCCGTTTCCTATGACGCGGACGGCTGGATCCTCGCCTTCAACCTCGATCAGCGCAGGGTGTGGTACACTCCCACCGCGGTTGATTTCCTCGAAAAAAATAACTGGAACACCTATTACAACACCGACACAGATCCCTTTGAGATCGACTATAAGCCGGGCGGACTGGTATTCTTCACTTGGGACGGAGTACCCGGCGGCATTGACCACGTCGCGATCGTTGTTGACTACGACAAGGATACACACGTTCTGACATACACCAACGGCAACTCCGACGGTATGGTGATCACAAGGCAGATCGATCTCGACGAGACCGAGGAATTCAGAGGTCAGGCTCTCGCGAAGAACTCCGCGCGTATCGCCGCCTACGGTGAGTACGACAAGATCCTGCCGCTCGAGAAAAAGACTATTACCTCCGAGGTCAAGGAGATCGTCTGGGATTTGAGCTCTTCCTCGGGCATCAAGGTTCAGACCGATTCCGAGTCCAAGGTATGCTCGGTTTATGTGGACAGAAGCTACCTCGGCTCGACTATCGAGAGCAATATGGTTCTGCTTGAGGGCAGAATGGCAATTGGAAGATCCGAGATGAAGAAAATCTCCGTCGGCGAGCATACGATGACGCTGACGTTTGACGACGGCGACCTCAGCATACCGCTGAAAATCACCGACGGTCCCGATGAACCCGAGCCTGTTACAGAAACGACAAGCGCTACTGTTCCCACCACCGAACCCGCTACAGACGCGACAAGCGCTACACAGGCTCCAACTGAGCCCGTTACCGACGCGACCTGCGCTACTGTACCCGCTACCGAGCCTGTCGCAAAAGAAAAGAAAACTACGGTCACGCTTTCAAAGTCGTCCGTCAAGCTCTATACAAAAGCTACATACACCATCAAAGCGACTGTTAAGAATCCAAAGGGTAAGACTGCCTACACTTCATCTGACAAGAAGGTCGCGACTGTAAGCGCGAGCGGTAAGATAAAGGCGCTCAAAAAGGGCACCGCGTACATCACCGTTAAGAATAACGGAGTTTCAAAGAAGCTTAAGCTTACCGTAAAGAATCCGTCGCTCAAGAAATCGTCGGCGGTCATCGGCAAGAACAAGACCGTTAAAATCAATGTCAAGGGCTCGGGCAAATTCACCTTCAAATCAACGAATAAGAAGGTTGCCGCTGTAAGCTCCAAGGGCGTTGTCAGGGGCAGGTCGAAGGGCAAGGCTTATATCAAGGTAAAGGCAAACGGCAAGACCTTGAAGTTTAAGGTCACAGTATCATAAATACGGATTTATAAGAAGAACTGCCCGTATGAAGCGAAATTTAAAAGATAAAAATATTGTTATGACAAGCGGGTTGTGATATACTGATTATAAAGCAAACCATATTGAACGGAGAAAAAATATGTCTGTGGATAAATCGGAGCTTGAAGCCAAGGCTCCTGAAAAAGAAGATAAAAAGACTCAAAAAAAGCCGTTGATCACCGACAAGCGTATTGAGATCGCCGTCGCAGCTTTACTGGGTCTAACGGCTTTGCTGTCAGCCTGGGCAACATGGATAGGCTCGCTGCACGGCGGTATACAATCTATCAATTTTACAAAAAGTAATAACTACGCCTCGAACGCCACCGCGACCTACAATTCGACGGTACAGCTTTATCTTTCCGATTTGATGACCTGGAACACCGTGAGCGACTATCAGCTCAAAGCCAAGGTCGCGAGAGTGGACGGCAAGAAAAAGGAAGCTGAAATCTACGAGGAAAAGGCTGACTCCTTCCTTAAACAGAACAGCAGCGAGATACTTTTGGACGCGATCGGGAAAATGGACGAGAGTATGAACTCGCCGTTTGAGGTCGAGGGTATACGCGAAAAATACATCGCGGAAGCTGAGAAGCTTTATGCGGACTCGATAAATCATCTCGAGGAGGGCAAGCGTGACAATTCCAAGGGTGACGCCTATAACCTCGTTGAAGTTATTTACTCCATAGTACTGTTCCTGCTCGGTATTGTCGGCGTACTAAAGGACAGGACAAGCCGCGTAATGATCCTGCTTATATCCATCATCGGCATAGCGATCACCACGATTTATATGTGTACGATACCTCTCCCCACCGGCTTCAATATCTTCAACTACTTCGGAATACTCAAATAGCTTTAAAGGGCGCCTGAACGGCGCCTTTTTGTTTACCTGTAAAAATGGTGAAGGCGCACACATCATTACGATGCGCACGCCTTCTATAAAGAAATGGAATGGAAGCGTTACTCAATTCAACACCTTGTCATTGGCGCTCGGGACTCCCAAATCAGTCGTAGTTCTGCATAGCCTCAAGTCCTGTCTGACCTGTACGAACCTTTACGACCTCCTCTACGTCATATACGAAGATTTTTCCGTCACCGATATGACCTGTGTAGAGAGTTTTCTTCGCCGCCTCGATTACCTTACCGACGGGAACCATACATACAACAATATCAAGCTGCACTTTGGGCAGGAGATTTGTCTCGATCTGAACTCCGCGGTAGTACTCGGGCTTACCCTTCTGAACGCCGCAGCCGAGAACGTGAGTGACCGTCATACCGGTGATGCCGATTTCCATAAGAGCGTTCTTGAGCGGCTCGAGCCTTGACTCGCGGCAGATGATCTGAACCTTGCTGATCTTAGGCGTACCGTCGTCGAAGGTCGGCATTTTCTTAACGGGGATTGCCTCCGCGACAGGTGTATCGCCGCTTACCATAACGGGAGGCGCCGCCGCTACACCCTCCTCAACATACTCGGGGAGCATACTGAAGCCCGCGTAAGCAGAAGGCATACCGTGCTCCGTAGCGTCGAGACCCAAGGTCTCCTCCTCGCGCGAAACACGAAGTCCAAAAATCTTTTTGATAAGCAAGAATGTCGCTGTGATTGTGATTACCGTCCAGCCCGCGACTGATACAAAGCCTAAAAGCTGCAAGCCCATAAGCTCAAAGCCTCCGCCGTAGAATAATCCGACGAGCTTTTCACCCGCGGCGTTCGCGATCGAATAGCCGGGAGCGGAATCGGTTGCGAACAGTCCTACCGCGAGCGTACCCCAGATACCGTTGAGCATATGAACCGCTACAGCGCCTACAGGGTCGTCGATGTGGAGCTTGTAATCGAGCAACCATACACCGAACACTACGAGCAGTCCCGAAACTATACCGATGACTACGGCGCCGAGAGCGTCAGTCACGTCACAGGGAGCAGTGATCGCTACCAAGCCTGCCAGTGACGCGTTAAGGCACATACTGACGTCGGGCTTGCCGTACTTGAGCCATGTAAAAATCATACATGTAACTGTCGCGAGCGCGGGAGCGATTGTTGTAGTCAGGAAAATCGAGCCCAACTGTTCAACGGAAGTCGCCGCGGCTCCGTTAAAGCCGTACCATCCGAGCCAGAGGATAAATACACCCAAGGCTCCGAGGGCGATGTTGTGACCGGGGAACGCGCCTACCTTGACGCTGCCGTCCTTACCCTTCTTGAACTTACCGATACGCGCTCCGAGAATTTTAGCGCCGATTAAAGCGGAGATACCGCCGACCATATGGATCGCGCAGGAGCCTGCAAAATCGTGGAAGCCCATCTGACTGAGCCAGCCGCCGCCCCAGATCC
>CACYDB010000215.1 GCA_902773035.1 uncultured Ruminococcus sp.
TCCCGAAATGCCTATTCCCGCGAAAATCACTCAGCTTACGGGTATTACCGACGCTATGGTAAAGGACGCTCCGTCGCAGAGTGAAGCAGTCTCGGCTTTTCTTGACTTCGCGGACGGTCATATACTTGTCGCTCACAACGCGCCTTTTGATACGTCGTTTATCAGAGTCGCCTGTGAAAATATGGGTGTCGAGTATAATTACACCTCAATTGATACGGTAGCTATCTGCCGTTCGATTCTCAGCGATATAAAGAACGTTAAGCTTGACACCGTAGCGAAGTATCTGCGCCTGGGCAACTTCAATCACCACAGAGCGACTGATGACGCTGAAATGCTCGCCAATATCTTTATCGAGCTTTGCCGTCGTTTAAAGGAAGAATACGCGATCAAGGAATCGCAGTACATAAATACAAAGATTGTCGGCGGCGACTTCAAAAAGCTCCCGACATATCACCTTATTATTCTTGTTAAGAATTTAACAGGACTTAAAAACCTATACAAACTGATTTCAAAAAGTCATCTTGACTATTATTATAAAAGACCGAGAATTCCAAAATCGGAGCTTATCAAGCATCGTGAGGGTCTGATTATAGGCTCGGCGTGCGAAGCCGGTCAGCTTATCAGGGCGATTATGGGTGGTAAATCAAAGGAAGAAATCCGTAAAATCGCTAAATTCCACGATTACCTTGAGGTTCAGCCCGTCGGTAACAACGACTTTATGATCCGTCAGGGAATCGTTAAGTCCGAGGAGGATATCCGTGACGTCAACCGTCAGGTCGTAAAGCTCGGACAGGAGCTCGGTATTCCCGTTGCGGCTACCTGTGACGTTCACTTTATGGAACCCCATGACGCTGAATACAGAATGATTTTACAGGTTGGCTTTGACGACGCTGAAAATCAGCCGCCGCTTTACTACAGAACTACAGCTGAGATGCTCAAGGAGTTTGAATATCTCGGCAAGGATAAGGCGTATGAGATCGTTGTTGAAAACACCAACAAAATCGCCGACAGTATTGAAGCTATCCAGCCGATTCCCGACGGCAATTTCCCGCCGTTTATCGAGGGCGCTGAACAGCAGCTTATTGACATTACGTGGGAGAGAGCCAAGAAGAAATACGGCGATCCGCTTCCTGAAATTGTTTCAAAAAGACTTGAAAAAGAGCTCAACTCAATTACTACATACGGCTTCTCTGTGCTTTATATGACAGCTCAGAAGCTTGTTGCGGACAGTGAGGCTCACGGCTATCTCGTAGGCTCGCGAGGAAGCGTAGGCTCCTCGTTTGTCGCTACGATGTCGGGTATATCGGAGGTTAATCCGCTTTGTCCGCATTATGTGTGCCCGAAATGTCAGTGGAGTAAGTTCTTTGAAAACGGAGAATACGGCTCGGGCTTTGATATGCCGCCGATGAAGTGTCCCAACTGCGGTACTGAGCTTGACCGTGACGGCCACGAAATCCCCTTTGAAACCTTCCTCGGCTTCAAGGGCGATAAGGTTCCCGATATCGACCTTAATTTCAGCGGCGAGTATCAGTC
Organism: uncultured Ruminococcus sp.; assembly: GCA_902773035.1. Classification (GTDB taxonomy): domain Bacteria; phylum Bacillota; class Clostridia; order Oscillospirales; family Acutalibacteraceae; genus Ruminococcoides. The sequence goes on from CACYDB010000215.1 coordinate 1,534, forward strand.
GAAGGCTCACAGATACACTGAGGAGCTTTTCGGTCACGATCACGTATTCAAGGCGGGTACTATCTCGACCGTTGCCGATAAGACCGCTATAGGTTATGTTCGTAAATTTGCCGAGGAAAAGCAGAGAGTGTTCAGCAAGGCTGAGGAAAAACGTCTGGCCTACGGCTGTACGGATGTTAAACGTACTACAGGTCAGCATCCCGGCGGAATGGTTGTTGTTCCCAAGGGACATACTATTTACGACTTCTGTCCCGTTCAGCATCCCGCTAACGATATGAAGAACCCGAACATCACCACTCACTTCGATTTCCATTCAATCCATGATACGATTACAAAGCTTGACGAGCTCGGTCACGATTCGCCGACTATTTACCATTATCTTGAAGAATTTACGGGTATTCCCGTAATGGACGTTAGTATGAGCGATCCCGAGGTTATGTCGCTGTTTGAGTCGCCCGCGGCTCTCGGCGTTACGAAGGAGGATATCGACTGCGAGCTCGGAACGCTGTTCCTGCCTGAGTGCGGTACTCCGTTTACGCTGAAGATGATTTCCGAGGCTAAGCCTAAGACCTTTTCCGACTTGCTCCAGATTTCAGGACTTTCACACGGTACTGACGTTTGGAACGGAAACGCTCAGGACTTGATCAACAACGGCACCTGTACTATTTCGGAAGTAATAGGAACGCGTGACTCGATTATGACTTATCTTATGCATAAGGGTTTGGAGCCCGGCATGGCGTTTAAGATAATGGAGATTACGCGTAAGGGTAACGCGACCAAGCTTTTCAATGATGAGCATTATAAGGCGTTTAAGGAGCACAACGTACCGCAGTGGTATATTGACTCCTGCCTTAAAATCAAGTATATGTTCCCGAAGGCTCACGCCGCGGCTTATATGATTTCAGCATTAAGATACGGCTGGTATAAGGTTCACAAACCTGTCGAATTCTACGCCGCGTACTTTACCGTCCGTCATGACAGCTTTGACGGTCTGACCGTTATGCACGGCAGGGACGCGGTTAAGGATAAAATCAAAAATATCAGGGCGATGGGTTATGACGCTACCGCTAAGGACGCCGCTGAGCTTGATACGTTTATCAAGGTTAACGAAATGCTGGCGCGCGGAATTGAAGTGTTGCCTATAGATATTTATAAATCCGAGGCTAACCTCTTTAAGATCGAGGACGGCAAAATCAGACTTCCGTTCTCGGTACTGCCAGGAATAGGCGAGAGCGCAGCTATAAGCCTTGCCGATAACGCAAAGCTGGGCGAGTATCTCTCGCTTGAGGATATGCAGATGAAAACTAAGGTTTCTAAATCTGTAATCGACGCTTTAAAGGAATGCGGAGCCGCCGGAGATTTGCCCGACAGCGCTCAGATGTCGCTTTTCTGATAAAGCATTAAATAAAACTTTCATTATGAAAGGAGTTTCCATATGAAAAAACATTTCAACAAAATGGCAGGTGTTCTCATTTGTATTCTGTTCGGTTTTATTCTTTTGTTTATTATGAACCGAATCGACTATATCTGGGGCGCGATTTGTACGTTATTCTCTATTCTGACACCGTTTTTGTACGCCTTCGGAATCGCGTATATTCTGAACTTTCCGTTCCGCTTTCTTGATAAGAAGGTTTTCGGAAAGATAAAGGCTAAGTGGTTTCAGAAGATCAAGCGTCCTTTGGCATTAACGCTTACGTACGTTGTCTTTTTAGGACTTCTTTCATTCTTTATCGCTATACTGATCCCTCAGCTGTTTGAGAACCTCAGTAAGCTGGCTTCAAACGTTCCCAATTATGTCAAATCATTCAAAGAGGGAATGTCGTGGTTCCTCAACTGGCTCTCGGAGCGTTTCTCAATTGACGTAAGCTTCTTTGACGGCATTAACAAAAGCCTGACCGATCTGATCAAATCGCTCGCTAATCTGAATAATCTCGGTACTGTTTACAGCGCCGCGGTAAGCACTGCGGGTGTTCTATATAACTGGGTTATGGCGTTCATTATCTCTATTTATATGCTCGCCTCAAAGGATTTCCTATTTGTTCAGCTCAAGCGTTTGGGCGCGGCTTTTCTTCCGACAAAATGGATGCCCGCTATTTATGATGTGATTGACGTATCGGATGATAAGTGCGGTAAATTCCTCGTCGGTAAGATTCTTGAAGCTACAATCGTCGGACTTATGGTATTTGTTTGTATGACTATCTTACAGCTTCCGTTTGCTCCTTTGATCAGCGTTATAGTAGGCGTGTGCAATATCGTGCCGTTTTTCGGCCCTTTTATCGGAGGTATTCCCAGCGCGCTGATTCTGTTTATGACAAATCCTGTGTTCTGCGTTGAGTTTGTAGTTATGCTCTTTGTCATTCAGCAGATCGACGGTAACATCATTGGACCTAAGATCGTAGGTTCTCAGGTAGGCTTAATAGGCTTCTGGTCACTTTTCTCCGTACTTGTTGCGGGCGGTATGTTCGGTATAGGCGGAATGATTCTCGGTACGCCGATTTTCGCGGCAATTTACACGCTTATCGGACGTAAAACCAAGAAGAGAATTGAGATGAAGGGCGAGAATGCCGAGCGTGTTATTGAGATGGACGTTCTGAAATCCGAATCGTTGATGAATATTAAAGCGAAGGTTGAAATAGCTCCGCATATCAAGTCAAGATTTTCGTCTAAGGTATCGACAAAATCCGACGCTGAAAAAAATGATAAGGATGAAAGTTGACAAAATTGATTTAATGTGTTAACATATTAGCACGCTAAAGTAAAAGGTAAGGTAATTTTATGAAGAAAAATATCAAAATTACACCCGAGGGTACAAAGGATTATCTCTTTAAGGAATGTACCGCGGTAAACTATGTGTGCAAAAAAATTAAAAAGGTATTTGAGAATCATCAGTTTCATCAGGTGATCACTCCCGCGCTGGAGTATTATGACTTGTTCTCAATGGAATCGAGCGGTATCGAGCAGGAGTCTATGTTCAAGACTTTTGATAACCTCGGCAGGATCATTGCTGTTCGACCTGACTCGACTCTGCCTATCGCGAGGCTTGTCGCTACGCGTATGCAGAATGAGATTTTGCCCGTTCGTCTGTATTATAATCAGTCCGTGTACCGCAATAACCGCAGCTTAACGGGAAGATATAATGAGATTATGCAGATGGGCGTTGAGCTTATCGGCTCAAAGGGCAAGAGGGCTGACCTGGAAATCATTACTACGGCAATTCAGGCGCTGCAGGCGGTTTCCTCTGACTTTCGTATTGAGGTCGGTCATTCGATGCTTTTCAACGCTCTTGCGGACTCGCTCGACGTTAAGGATGATATTAAGGAAGATATCCGTGTTTTCATTGAAAACAAGAATTATTCGGCTTTGAACGACGCTCTTGATAAGCTTGAACAGACTGATACCGTTACAGCTATCAGAAAGCTTCCGTCGCTCTTCGGCGGTCAGGAGGTCTTTGGAAAGGCTGAGGAGATCATAAAGTCGGCTCAGGCGCTGGAGGCGCTCGACTATCTTAAGAGTCTGTATAAGCATCTTGAAAAGCTCGGCTTGGGCGATAAAATCATTATCGACCTCGGACTCGTCAAGAGGAATGATTATTACAGCGGAATTGTTTTCTCGGGATATATCCTCGGGTACGGCGACGCTATTCTGTCGGGCGGACGTTATGATAAGATTTTTGACGCGTTTGATTGTCCGACGGGAGCCTCGGGCTTCGCTATCGACATCAACTATATCGCTCAGCAGGCGAGACTGCGTTCTAAGAGCAATATTCCCGAGGTGTTGGTTTTTGCGTCTAAGGACGAGGATATTATGGACGCTATCGCGTATACCGCCGAGCTTACCGAAAGCGGCGTTAAGGCGCAGTTCTGCGACCTTTCCGACGAGCAGGAGGCGAGGGACTTCGCTTTGAAGCTCGGTATTAAAAAGTTTGAGATTTATGGTGATAAATGATGAAACCGCTGAGAATAGCTCTTACAAAGGGCAGACTTGAAAAATCAACGGTCGAGCTTTTTGAAAAGCTCGGATATAACTGTGACGAGATTCATAATAAGGGCAGACGATTGATACTCACTATCGGCGACGGTCAGTTTGAGGTTGTCCTCGCAAAAGCCGCAGATGTAATTACATATGTTGAGCACGGCGTATGTGACCTCGGAGTTGTGGGCAAGGATACCATTCTTGAAAACGGAACTTCCTTTTATGAGCTTCTTGATTTAGGATTCGGCAGATGTAACTTTGCGCTTGCCTGCAAGAAGGGACACGATTTCTACCACGGCTACGGCACAAAGACGATTGCGACTAAATATCCTAACGTTACCCGCAACTTCTTTGAGGGTAAGAATATGGATGTCACGGTAATTAAGATTGAAGGCTCGGTTGAGCTCGCGCCGTTAGTCGGACTCGCCGACGGTATCGTTGATATCGTTGAGACAGGCTCGACCTTGAAGGCGAATAACCTTGAGGTTATTGAATATGTTACGGAGATTTCCGCCAGATTGATCGCGAATACGGCGAGCCTTAAGCTCAGAAAAAATGAGATTGAGGATTTAGTAGGTAAAATGGAGGCTGAGGTTAAATGATAACTACAGTTATCGCCAACGGCAAGGATGAATATACATTTGTAGAAACAATCAAAGAACGCTCAAATTCCGGTGCTAAGGATGTTTCCGGCATTGTGAGCGATATTATTAACAATGTTAAGATGAACGGCGACAAGGCTGTTTATGATTATACTCTTAAATTTGACGGAAAAGCTCCCGAAAAGGTTGAGATTTCCGCCGATGAAATTGACAGGCTCATTGAGTCTTGTGATGAAAAGTATTTAGATACTATCAGTAAAGCCGCGAAAAATATCGAGGATTTCCACAAACGTCAGATTCAGCAGTCGTGGCTGACTACAAAGGACAACGGCGTTATTATGGGTCAGAGAGTCAGAGGACTTGAAAGAGTAGGGCTTTATGTTCCCGGCGGTACGGCGGCTTATCCATCATCGGTGCTTATGAACGCTATTCCCGCGAAGCTCGCGGGCTGTAAGGAAATCATAATGACTACGCCGCCTTCAAAGGACGGTAAGCCCAATCCCGACATAATCGCCGCGGCTAAAATCGCGGGCGTTGACCGTATTTTCCTTATGGGCGGAGCTCAGGCTGTCGCCGCGCTCGCATACGGCACAGAGCAGGTTCCAAAGGTTGACAAAATCGTAGGCCCCGGCAATATCTTCGTTGCTACAGCTAAAAAACTGCTCTACGGAGTAGTTGATATTGATATGATCGCGGGCCCGAGCGAAATTCTGATTATCGCCGATAAAACCGCGAATCCGAAGTTCCTCGCCGCTGATCTTATGAGTCAGGCGGAGCACGACAGGCTCGCGTCCTCGATCCTGCTCACCGACAATGAGCAGCTCGCGGCTATGGTTAATGAAGAGCTCAAACGTCAGTGCGCGAAGCTTGAGCGTAAGGAGATCATAGAGGAGTCACTCAGTAATTACGGCGCGGTAATCGTATGCTCGGATATGGAGCAGGCTGTTAAATTTGCCAATGACCTTGCTCCCGAGCACCTTGAGGTGTGCTGTGAGAATCCCATGGAATACATTGGCAAGCTTGATAACGCGGGATCTGTGTTCCTCGGAAACTACAGTCCCGAGCCTCTGGGAGATTATTTCGCGGGTCCGAACCACGTTCTTCCGACAAGCGGTACAGCTCGCTTTTTCAGTCCGTTGTCTGTTGACAGCTTCGTTAAGAAGTCGAGCTTTATCTATTACACTGAGGACGCGCTTAAAGCTGACGCGGAGGATATTGTCCGCTTTGCCGAGACAGAGGGACTTACTGCACACGCTAACTCAATTAAAGTAAGATTTGGTGATTGATTTGTCATACGAGCTTAATGATAAAATAAAAAATCTTGTACCGTATGAGCCGATTTCCGGTACATATAAAATCCGCCTTGACGCCAATGAGTGTCCGTTTAATTACAGCGGAGAGCTTATGGAAATGGTTGACAGTGTGATCAAAACGGTTGATTTTAACCGTTATCCCGATCCTGTGTGTCTTGAGCTCAGAAAATCGTTTTCGAGCTTTTACGGGATAGATTATAAAAACGTAACAGTCGGCAACGGCTCGGACGAGCTTATTTTTCTGATAGAATCCGCCTTTTTAAAAAAGGGTGAGAAGCTGCTCGCGGCGACTCCCGATTTCAGTATGTATGAGTTCTACGGAAGTATAAGCGAGAATCCCTGCGTAAAATATTGCAAGGATATTAGCCTTAATATTGATGTTGACGATATTATTGAGACGGTAAATAAAGAAAACGTAGGTCTTGTTATTTTCTCAAATCCCTGCAATCCGACAGGTCAGGGTATCTCTAAAGCTGACGCCGAAAAGCTTGTAAAAAGCGTTAACGCGCTTGTAGTGCTTGACGAGGCGTATATGGATTTCTGGGGAGAGGAAAACAGCCTGCTCAAAGATGTTAATGAATACGACAACCTGATTGTGTTCAGAACAGCGTCAAAGGCTCTCGGCAGCGCGGCGTTAAGACTCGGCTTTGCCGTAGCCAATGAGACGATTTCCAAGGCAATAATGGCGGTGAAATCGCCGTATAATGTCAACTCATTGTCCCAGGCGATAGGTACAGAGCTATATAAAAATGAAAAATTCTTAAAAAATCGTTTAAAAACTATTGTTCAAAATACAAAAAAGCTGTATAATGAACTATTGATAATAGGTGAGGGGAATGATGACTTCACCGTATTTCCCACAAAAACAAACTTTGTGTTTGTAAAAACCTCCTTTGGTAAGGACTTGTGGGAATATCTTAAAGACAATTCGATTGTAATCAGATATATGGGCGATTATATCCGCATAACAGCGGGTACCGAGGAGGAAAACTCAGCCCTTATATCCTCAATCAAAAGCTATTTATCTGAGAGGTAATTATGCGTACAGCACAATTAAGCAGAAAAACTCGGGAAACCGATATACTTTTAAGCCTTGACCTCGACGGCGGCGATGTAAATGTTGATACGGGAATCGGCTTTTTTGACCATATGCTGACTGCCTTTGCCGTTCACGGCGGCTTCGGTCTGAATGTAAAGGTCAAGGGCGATCTCGACGTTGACGATCACCACACTGTTGAGGATACGGGTATTGTACTCGGCGCGGCGTTCAAGGAGGCATTGGGCGATAGAAGCTCGATCGAGCGTTACGCGAGCTTCTATATTCCCATGGACGAGGCTCTGGCGTTTGTATCGCTCGATATCAGCGGCAGACCGTATCTAGTTTTTGACGCCGATTTTCCGCAGGAAAAATGCGGCGAATACACCTCGGCTATGACGGTTGAGTTTATGCGCGCGTTTGCGTATAACGCCGGGATCACGATGCACGTCAAGAGCTTGTACGGCTCAAACTCGCATCACATCATTGAGGCGATTTACAAGGCTGTCGCTCATTCTCTTAAACAAGCAGTAAAACAGACGGATACAGGTAAACCGTTATCTACAAAAGGAGTTCTATAATGATTATTTTACCTGCGATTGATATTAAGGACGGTAATTGCGTTCGCTTATTCAAGGGCGATTATTCCACCGCTTCAAAGGTAGCCGACGACGCGTTTGAGGTCGCCGAGTCCTTTGTTAAGGCAGGCGCAAAATGGATGCATATGGTTGATCTTGACGGCGCTAAGGACGGAGAACGCAAAAATTCCGAGCTTATTACTCAGGTCGCTAAAAGCACAGATATTAAAGTAGAGGTCGGCGGCGGAATCCGCAATATGCAGACCATTGAATATTACCTTGAAAACGGCGTGGACAGAGTTATTCTTGGCTCCGCGGCTGTTAAGGATCAGCACTTTGTTATCGACGCTGTCAACAATTTTTATGATAAGATCGTCGTCGGAATTGACGCTAAGGATGGCTTGGTATGCGCTGAGGGTTGGACTGACAAGTCCGAGCTCAACTACATAGATTTAGCTAAGCAGATGGAGCAGATTGGTGTAAAGACTATTGTTTTTACCGACATCAATCAGGACGGAACCCTCTCGGGACCGAATCTGGTTCAGCTCGACAAGCTTACTCATAACGTCACCTGTGATATTATCGCGAGCGGCGGCGTGTCGAATATAAAGGACATCATCAACCTTAATGATTTGAATGTATACGGCGCGATTACTGGCAAGGCGATTTACTCGGGCAGCCTTGATTTAGCTATGGCTATTCAGGCCGCTCAGAAGGTGACTGATATATGAATTTAGACAAATATTTCGCAAAGTCAGACCTCATCCCGACGATCATTCAGGAAAAGAGTACGGGAGAGGTTTTGATGCTCGCGTATATGAACAGGGAGTCCTTCGCTAAAACTCTTGAGACAGGCTATACTTGGTTCTGGTCAAGAAGCCGTCAGGAGCTCTGGAATAAGGGCGCGACCTCCGGTCATCTTCAGAAGGTGGTTGAAATCTTCTCCGACTGTGACGATGACACGATTCTCATTACGGTTGAGCAGACAGGCGCGGCTTGCCA
>CACYDB010000216.1 GCA_902773035.1 uncultured Ruminococcus sp.
ACAGAGGCTATCACCTGGGCTTGGGAGTACCTCACGAAAGTTCTTGAGATACCGGAAAACCTCCTCTACCCCTCCGTCTTCGTTGAGGACGATGAGGCGTTCGAAATCTGGAACAAGAAAATCGGCGTTCCCGCCGAGAGAATAGTCCGCCTCGGCCGTGAGGACAACTTCTGGGAGCACGGCAGCGGCCCTTGCGGTCCCTGTTCCGAGATCTACTACGACAGAGGCGAGGAGCACGGCTGCGGCAAGCCGACCTGTAAGGTAGGCTGCGACTGCGACAGATATATGGAGGTCTGGAACCTCGTATTTACCCAGTTCGACAACGACGGCAAAAATAACTACACTCCGCTTGAACATCCCAATATCGACACAGGTATGGGACTTGAGCGTCTCGCGTGCGTAATGCAGGGCGTAGACAATCTTTTCCTCGTCGATACCGTTCAGAATATAATGAAGCACATCAGCGATATTGTCGGCGTGAAGTACGGCGAGAGTGAAAAGACTGACATCTCTCTGCGTGTAATCACAGACCATATCCGCTCAACAACCTTTATGATTTCCGACGGCGTTATGCCCTCCAACGAGGGCAGAGGCTACGTCCTCCGCAGACTTCTCAGACGCGCCGCGCGTCACGGCAGACTCTTAGGCTACAAGGAGCCCTTCCTCTACAAAGTCTGCGATACGGTCATCAAGGAAAACGAGAGCGCTTATCCCGAGCTGCGAGAAAAGCAGGATTTCATCACAAAGCTTATCAAGGTAGAGGAGGAGAACTTTGCCAGAACGATTGACCAGGGACTTGCGCTTCTCCACGAATTAATGGAGAAAAATGATGATAAGGTGATCTCAGGCGAGGACGCCTTCAAGCTCAACGATACATTCGGCTTCCCGATCGACCTCACGCGTGAAATCGCCGAGGAATCGGGTATTCAGGTAAACATCGACCGATTCAGAGAACTGCTTGACGAGCAGAAAAAGCGCAGTCGTACCGCAAGAAAGAACGCGGGCGCTGATGCTTGGGTATCCGAGACGACAGACCTTTCCGACATCTCAGCAACAGAGTTTGTAGGCTACACCGAGAATACGGCTGAGAGCAAGATCGTCGCCCTTATCCGCGACGGCGAGAGAGTCGATATGGTCGCCGAGGGCGAGAGCGCTATTCTTATCACCGACAAAACTCCCTTCTACGCCGAATCAGGCGGTCAGGTCGGCGATACGGGTTCCATAAAAACGGATAACGCCGCAATCAGCGTTGACAATACAACAAAAGACGCTCAGGGAATCTTTATGCACGCGGTTACGGTCGAAAACGGCGCCGTAACGGTAGGCGACAGCGTTGAGCTCGAAATCGACGTCGAGCGCAGAGAGGCTATCCGCCGCAATCACACCGCGGCTCATCTGCTCCAGGCGGCGCTCAGAAACATTCTCGGCAACCACGTTGAGCAGGCAGGTCAGCTCGTTTCCGAGGACAGCGTGCGCTTTGACTTTACTCACTTTGAAGCTCTCACCGCGGCTCAGCTCATTGAGGTTGAACTGCTCGTAAATAAAGTTATTCTTCAGGGTATTCCCGTTGAAACAAAGGAAATGCCTATAGATGAAGCCAAAAAGCTCGGCGCTATGGCGCTGTTCGGCGAAAAATACGGCGACGTTGTACGCGTCGTCAAGGCGGGCGATTTCTCCGTTGAGCTGTGCGGAGGCACACATACCGACAATACTGCGAAAATCGGACTTTTCAAGATTCGTCAGGAAGGCTCGGTAGCCGCGGGCGTCAGAAGAATCGAGGCGTTCACGGGTATGGGAATGCTCAAATTTGCCAACCGCGCCGTCAATATGATAGGCGAGGCGGCTATGGCGTTCAAAATCTCCAACCCGAAAAACCTCGTTGAGATGGCGTACAAGATTTCCGAGGATATCAAGGCTAAGGATAAGGAGATCGCCGCGCTCAAGAACAAAATCGCGCTTATGCAGATCGACTCGATTCTCGCGAACAGCGAGGAAATCAACGGCGTAACCGTTATCACAAGCGAGCTCAGGGACACTCAGGGCGGTCAGCTCCGTGACATCGCGGGACTGTGCCTCGACAAGAATCAGAACTCTGTCGTAGTCCTCTGCGCTGTAGACGGCGGCAAGGGTACCTTTGCCTGCGGCGTAGGCAAGGAGGCTCTCGCGAAGGGCTTCAACGCAGGCAAGATAGTACGCGCGGTCGCTCAGATAACAGGCGGCAACGGCGGCGGTAAGCCCGATATCGCTATGGCGGGCGCCAAGGACTTAACCAAGGTCAAGGAAGCCTTGGCAGCGGTTAAGGATATAATAGGCGGTTAAAAATATGAATCACAGAGCCGGCTCGAAGCTTAAACGAGCCGGCTTCATTTTGACATACTATAGACTTAAGTCGCACATTTTGAAAAATGCTCAAACAAAGAAGCAGAACTTGTCCTCCCGCAGCAGACCATAAGAGGAACGATTGGCGCGGGGGAGAAGAAGCATCAGACAGGGGCACACTGAGTTTTTTATCTCGAGTAGATAGTATTGAAAGAGATAAAAATTTTTATGCCCGATGGTGTCTTTGTGAT
>CACYDB010000217.1 GCA_902773035.1 uncultured Ruminococcus sp.
GGCAAGACCCGCAAGGTCGTCAAGGGCAGCAAGAATACCTGCACGATCTCGGGACTCACGTCAGGCAAGAAGTATTACGTTCAGGTCGGAGCCTACAGGAAAGTTAAGGGCCAGACCTACACAAGTAAGCTCTCGCCCGTAAAAAAGGTTAAAGCCCTTTGATCAATGCGTAATTTTTTCTCTCGAGAAGATAGGTAAGAAATAGCATAAAAGTTTATAGCCCGACGGTATCGTTGATGTATAGATACCGTCGGGCTCAGTTTGTCTAAATGTAAGTTTTGATAATGCGCTAAGCCCTCCCTCGGGGGAGGGTGCCGAATGAAATGAGGCGGGAGAGGGTCAACTTTATTTACTTCGTATAAAAACGACGATAGACCGCCGCCAAAATCGCTCCCGAGATGTTGTGCCATACCGAGAACACCGCTCCGGGTACCGTCGCCATAGCGAGCTGAGGGAACGCCGTAGACGCCAGACTTGTCGCCAAGCCCGAGTTCTGCATACCTATCTCAATAGAGATCGCCTTGGTTTTCTCAGGGCTCATCTTAAACAGCTTTCCGATTCCGAAGCCGCAGCCGTAGCCGAGCAGGTTGTGCAGTATCACGACCACGAGCACCGTCGCGCCGTAGGTGTAGATTTTCTCAGCGTTGTGAGATACCACCGTCGCCACTATCATACAAATTCCTATCGTCGATATGACGGGGAGGAGGGCGACTATTTTCTGCGTGAATTTTGAGAACAGCTTGTTTATCAGAAAGCCCAGTCCTATCGGCACAAGGATAACCGTGATTATGCTGTAGAACATACTCCACACGTCAACCCTGACCGTAGTTTGCAGCAGCAGCCACGTAATCGCGGGTGTGAGCAGGGGAGCGAGCAGAGTGTTCACGCTCGTCATTCCGACGGACAGCGCCACGTCGCCCTTAGAGAAATATGTGATAACGTTGCTCGAGGTACCGCCCGGGCAGGTTCCGACGAGCACCACTCCCGCCGTAAGCGCGGGGTCAAGCCTGAATATATACGCCAGTCCGAACGCCAGAAGCGGCATAATTATGAACTGCGACAAACACCCGATTATAATTTCCTTCGGTCGCGTGATAACGAGGGCAAAGTCCCGAGGCTTCATCGTAAGCCCCATTCCGAACATAATTATCATCAGCAGATAGTTTACCCACGAGGTGTCTATCCACAGCGACGACTGAGGTATAAACAGCGCCAGCGCCGCTACCGCAAGTACGATCAGAGCCATAAATCTGCCGAAATACTCTCCGATTTTTTCCATTACCTTCATCCGATCATAACCTTTCCTTGTGTTTCCTTTATAATACTACAAAAATTCCCGATTGTCCATTAGTTAATTTATTCCCGAGTTCCACAAGACCGCGTTCCCCAAAAAATCCTAATAACAACATAACCGCTCCGTCATCACGGGGCGGTTTTGTCACCCAGTTTGTTTGCTTCGAACTGGATATTTTCCTAAAAAAATGTGTTGTGATAGATTGTACTTGATGATATAATGAATTTTACAGGAGATGAAGTTATGAATACCATAGAAGTAACAAAAGATTTTATATCAAAATTCTTGGGCGATTTTGCTGACAACAATTCTAAAGAACTAGAGATTGTTTACAACAAGCTTATAAATGATGAATTAAGATTTTCTTCGCGCGAACAAGCGCTGTTCATACTAAATATTCTTTTGACATATAAATGGAATGTTTTTTCAAATAACCATTCTGATGCTTTATTCTATATGAGATTATCTAATTATATAAAGCATAATAAAGAGAAAGAAACGATTGAATTATGGCAATTATTTCGGCGAATTGATTTTGAAATTGCACTTTCTTTAATTAATGATGAAGATTTAATACCGGAACAGGAAAAGGTCAAATTTGTTGAATTATACTGCTTGTATTTCTTATTGAGTTTTAGACATATAAAATGTATCGAAAAGAGCGATGACGGTTTAAAAAGGGATTCTGTTAACCCAACTTTAAGCTTATTTAGAGCGTCATTACTTGATTTGTGTTTTATTGTGAATTGTTGTTCGGGTTATATAATTTCTTTAGAAAACTATAGGCAAACAATGGTCAAGAATATTAATAGCGTTAATGATGTGCATTTTGATTGTAGAGTTGTTTCCATTATACTTGCTCAGAATCAGAGAAATAAACAGTCTTTTCCGTATAGTTATATTTATAGATTGAACGTAGCAACTCAGGAAAATTACGATTATGCTGTGGCTAATCTTGGCTGGTCTTATGAAAAAGACTACTATCTGAAAAACAAATTGTTTTTAAATCCATTGAATAGCTATGGAAACTTTTATGAAAGTTCTTTTGAAGAATTTGTTCCATTGGATTTAGAGCAAAGATATGTTGAACTATTTGATTCAATCGTTGATGATTATAAATTTTGTCGAAAAAAAGTATTTGAATATAATACAACAGATACCGTTTCAGAAAGAGAAATGTGTTCTTTTTACTGCTTTATGTATTCGATTTATGATAAGGTTGCATATTTGTTAAAACACGTTTATTCTATAGATGTTGATGAAGATAAGGTTTCCTTTTCGCAGGGAATGCTTTTTGATAAAGAGTATAACAATAGCGGGAAAAAGTTTTATGAAATGAATAATCCAATACTTGTCCCACTGTACTTTGAAATGATATCTGTGAGGAATAAGAATAAACCTGAAGGAATTTATATCGGTACATATGAATTAAATGAATTTAGAAACAACGTTGAGCATAAAACTACATTGTTTTCCGGACAATTCTTAAAACGAAATTCTAATGAGTTGATTAAAGAAGTTAGGAATTTAATCATTGAAACTTATTTGTTGCTATCAACAGCTAAAGCAAACTTGCAATCTGATAAAATGATTACTGTTAATACAGCTTACGTTTCAGCTCTAAAAACGTATTTAGAAAACTCGCAATAATTATTATCTAACTATATAACTATATCTTGAAGAATCTTGATAAATATGGTATTATTAAAAAATCGAAGAAAAGAGGATTAGTTTATGGCTGATATCAAATTGTTTAATATTAAAGGTAATGTAAGTGAGTTTCAAAGCGGTACGGTAAATCTTGAAAAAGAACTGCAAACTGTTATTGAAAATAATATGTCAACTTTTTTTGGCGTTACTTTTTTAGATACAGAATACTGTACAACTGATGGCGGTAGAATGGACAGTATAGGTATTGATGAAAATAATTGTCCTGTCATATTCGAATATAAGCGTTCTATAAAGGATAATGTTATCAATCAAGGTTTATTCTACCTTAACTGGCTACTTGACCATAAGGATAGTTTTAAAGTTCTTGTGATTGAAAAGTTAGGATTAAAGGCGGCAAATAATATTGATTGGACAATGCCCAGAGTGATTTGTGTTGCGAATGATTTTACTAAATATGATGAATCCGCCATAAAACAAATGAATAGAAATATCAGTCTTATTAGATATAGGAAGTTTGGCGATAATCTGCTAATGTTTGAGCAAATCAACGAAAATGTTGCAAGCGCACTTCCTGATGATTCTTCTTCCGAAAAGGTGACAAAGCATATTTATAAAACTTTCGATCAACAAATAGCTGGTTCTGATAAATCTATTCAGATTCTATATCAAGATTTCGTTAATTATATGCTCAGTTTAGGTGATGATATTACGGAAACACATCTTAAACTCTATTCGGCGTTTAAGAAAATAAAAAACATCACAACAGTAGTTGCTCAAAAAAAACAATTAGTTATTTATATTTCATTGGATACTAAAAATATGGTATATGAAGAAGGCTTTTCGCGTGACGTTTCGACTATTGGACATCATGGTACAGGAAATGTAGAAGTTTGTATTAAGAATAAAAATGATTTTGAAAAAGCAAAGCCTTTACTTGAAAGGGCGTATAATGAGAATTGAATAACAATATTAATGGCTGATTTGTATTTGTAAATCAGCCATTATATTTGTCACCATAATTTGTTTTTGAATATAGACAATTAATGAGTGTTATGATATAATTAATCGGAAAGGAGCGTTGCTTATGTGTACCAAAAATGAATTAAGCGTAATTCTAAAGGAAATCGCTCAATGCGCGAGAGATATTTTCCAAGATAAGCTCGACTCCGTTATCCTGTATGGATCATACGCGAGAGGGGATTACAACAAGGATTCCGACGTTGATATTATGATTCTCGTCAAGGATATTCCCGCTGAGGAACTATGGCGTTTCAGAGCTCCCGTTTCCGAGAAATCGTCCGAGCTCGGACTTAGGTATGATATATTGATCACACCGCTTATAAAGGATGTCGATACGTTTAAGAAGTATCTGAACGTACTGCCATTTTATCGTAATGTAGACAGGGAGGGAATACGCATTGGAGCTTGAGTATAAAATTATCCTCTCCAAACGCAGACTCGAGGTCGCCAATGATAGACTCGCCGTAGCTGAGCATTTGGTGGAATACGGAGATTACAAAACTGCCGCCAACAGACTCTACTACGCTGTCTTTGCCGCGATGAAAGCGGTTCTCGCGTTAGAGGGCTTCGACTCTAAGAAACACTCGGGAATTATATCGCGTTTCAGGCAGAATTATGTAAAGACAGGCGTTTTTGATTCGCGCCTCTCAGCCATTATTGACGATTTGGAAATCGTCAGGGAGGACAGCGATTATGATGATTTTTATGTTGTAGCAAAGGCTGATATCGAAAATCAGACCGTTAACGCGAAGTATTTTGTTGCGACAGTCGAAAGCTATTTAAAGAATAAATATACCATCTAATAAATTAAATAATGGAGAATCAATTCACAAGGAGGCTTTAGCTATGAAAAAGCTGATCAGCGTTTTAATTACGACCGCGTTACTTCTGACAATGTTCTCAGTCACCGCCTACGCGTATCTCGACTTTGAGTTCGCGGACAAAGGCAGTATAGGCGACTATGAGGAACGTCCCGAGTTCGCCTACAATGATCCCAAGAACGGCACTAACCTGACGTATGAGTTTGATTCCGTCACGGGCACGCTCACCCTTACGCACCACCCCGACATTGACCTCAGCGGTAATATGGCTCCTTACGATACCTCGCCCTTCGACAGCAACAAGGATATCAAACACCTGATCGTCAACGAGGGCGTAACGGGCTTCTGCAAGGGCGCTTTCAGAAACTGCACCGCGCTTGAGGACGTGACGCTCCCCGACACAATGGTCGAAATCTCCGAAGACGCGTTCTTGAACTGCTCCTCGCTCAAAAGCGTTGAGTTCAAGGGCTCGTTAAAGACAATAGGCGACTTCGCGTTTTATGACTGCCCCTCGCTTGAAAAAGTCACTCTCAACGACGGTCTTGAAGCTCTCGGACACAACTGCTTCGAGAACTGCGCGTCGCTTGCGGAAATCACTATCCCCAAGTCCGTGACAGAGATTTTCTCCAACGCCTTCACAGCCTCGGGACTCAAAAGCTTAAAGCTCGAGGACAGCGCGTGCACCGTTTATCCCTATTCCTTCAACAACTGCGCAAAGCTCGAAAGCGTTGATTTAGGCGCTAACGCTGTTCTGAAATCCTCGTCATTTTCCTACTGCACATCGCTTAAAAGCGTTGCGATCCCCGGCGCTACCGAGACTGTCGAGGACGACACCTTCTACAGCTGTCAGGCGCTTGAAACCCTTAAAATCGGCGAAGGCGTCACCGAGATTCAGGAAGACGCGTTCAACGACTGCGAGGCTGTCAGGACGGTTGAGCTCCCCGTAAGCCTTAAAAAAATCGCCGCCTACACGTTCAGAGAATGTGAGAGCCTGACCGACGTTTACTATAACGGCTCCAAGGCGCAGTGGGATAAAATCGAAATCGGCGCTCAGAATGAAAAGCTCACGGGCGCGAAGCTTCACTTCAATTCATCAGCCCCCACGCAGACCTGCGGCGGCAATCATAAATGGAACGGCGGCAAGGTCACCAAGAAAGCCACTCCCACGTCAACAGGCGTCAAGACCTACACCTGTACCCTCTGCGGAGAGGTGAAAACGGAAATAATTGCCAAATGCGGCAAATATGCCAACCCTATCACCGTCAAGGGCAAGACAGTTACCGTCAAGCTCAAGAGCCTCAAGAAAAAGACTCAGACCATAGCGCAGAATAAGGCGTTCAAAATCACTAAGGCTCAGGGCAAGCTGACTTACTCAAAGTCAGGCGGAGACAAGAAGATCACCGTCTCAAAGTCAGGCAAGCTCACAGTCAAAAAGGGACTGAAAAAGGGCAGCTATAAAGTCAAGGTCAAGGTTAAAGCGGCAGGCAACAGCAGCTACAAGCCCTCATCAAAGACCGCGACCGTTACAATCAAAATCAAATAACTTTTCTGCTACGGAGCCGCCGCGATACGCGACGGCTTCACTTTTTTCGGTAAAATTTTATGGACAAACGGCGTAACTCTCAAACTAAAGGTCAAAGTAAAATAATCCTTATACCGACGTCTTAACGGGCGTCGGTATGCTTTATCAATTATATTTCAACTTAAATTCGCCGCCGTTTCATTATTTCTTCAAATTACCGTCAAACACCTCCGTTAGAATATAGTCAAACACAAAGGAGGTGTCTGAAATGTAGATCCAAGATTTTTACCGCGAAACAAAATTTATATTAAAAGGAGAAAACAAAATGAAACGTAGAATCATAATCGCCGCGGTACTGGCGGCGCTGATGTCAGCGTCAGCGCTCGGAACAACAGCCCTCGCTAAAACCACGGACAAAACTCAGACGACGACTTCTCAGTCGGAACAGCAGAAATCAGACTCTCAGAAGCGTGAGAAAAAGGAAAAGGTCTCGGAGCCCGATAACGCTATCGGCAAGGACAAGGCTAAAGCCGCGGCAATCAAGGACGCTGGACTCAGCGAGAGTAAGGTCGAAAAGGCTCATACCTTCATTGTCAAGCTCGACAACGGCACAGTGGCTTACAGGGTAAGCCTCAAGGTAGGCGAGAAGTATTACATTTACAAAATCAACGCCGCCACAGGCAAGGTTGAGGATAAGAGATGTGAGACCGCTGAGGAGCACGAGGCTAATAAGAAGTCACGCGGTAATCACGGCGGACACGGCAAAATGTCAAAGGTAGAGGAGCCCGATAACGCTATCGGCAAGGACAAGGCTCAGACCGCGGCGATCAAGGACTCGGGAGTAAACGAGAGCAAGGTCGAAAAGGCTCACACCTTCTTAGTCAAGCTCGACGACGGCACAGTGGCTTACAGGGTAAGCTTCAAGGTAGGCGAGAAGTATTACGTCTACAAGATCAACGCCACCACAGGCAAGGTAGCCGATAAGAGAACTGAAACCGCTGAGGAGCACGAGGCTAACAAGAAGTCACGCGGCGGTCACGGGATGAAGAAATCAGACGACAAAGACAGCTCGTCCGAAAACTGATAATCATAAGTAATATCTCAACAAAGTACCGTCGAAGCGCCGAAGCTTCGGCGGTATCTCTTTTCAAACAATTCATAAGACGTTCAGTATTAAAACATATTTATTTCATACAGTTTTCAAAAACCCCTTGTAAGATATAGACATAACAAACAAGGAGGTAATCACGATGAGCAACACAACGGTAGTTTTCAATCCCGTAGCGGTAATGAAAAGATACGAGATAAAATACATCATCAACAGGGAGCAGGAGGAGTTCCTAAAGCGCAGCCTCGAGGGCAAGCTTTTCGTTGACAGGTTCGGAAAAACCTCAATAGCCTCACTCTACTACGACACTCCCGACTACAAGCTTATCAGGGCTTCGATCGAAAAACCTCTCTTTAAGGAAAAGCTCAGGCTACGCTCCTACGGCTTGGCTGACGACAGCTCTCCCGTATTTCTTGAATTGAAGCGAAAGGCTTTCGGAATCGTATATAAAAGGCGTATCGAGAGCACTATCCCCGAGGTCGAGAGCTTCTTTGACAAGAGCCGTGACTCCCTGGGAGAAGGTCAGATAAACAGGGAGATAAGCTGGTTTTGCAAGAGCAACGACAATCTTTCTCCCGCCTGCCTGATAATATACGACCGCACAGCCTACTATGAGCCTACGGGCGAGCTCAGGCTGACGATAGACAACGATCCCCGATTCAGAATGAACGACCTCGACCTCAGAGTTTCAATGGACGGCGAGCCGCTGTTGCCCGAGGGTTATTCGATCCTCGAGATAAAGGTTCAGGGCGGTATGCCCGTATGGCTGGCGCGGATTCTCGACGAGGGCAGGATATACAAAACAAGCTTTTCCAAATACGGCGAAGCGTATAAAAGATTGCTTATAAGCAGGAGGTAAACAATGGACATCAGCACAATTCTCAACTCGATTTACACATCATCCGTGACAGCGGCGCAGTTCTTTACAATGGCAGGCTTCTCACTGTTTTTCGGAATACTCTACGCCTTTGTGATCTCATTCAGGATTCGCTCAACAAAGCGGTTCTTCACCGTTACGGCGCTCATACCCTTTGTGGTCGCCGCTGTTATAACCTTCGTCAACGGCAACATCGGAGCAGGCGTCGCGATAGGCGGAGCGTTCAGCCTGATTCGTTTCCGCTCGGCGCAGGGCAGCGCTGACGAGATCGCCGCTATCTTCATAGCTATGGCGGCGGGCATAGCCTTCGGAATGGGCTACATCGTCTACGGAATAGCGATTCTCTTGTGCCTGTCACTGCTGTTCATAGCCTTCTCATCGCTACCGATTTTTGAGCATAAGCGTTTCACCGAGGAAAACCTGCTCAGGATCACCGTTCCCGAGTCGCTCGAATATCAGAACGCCTTTGACGACGTTTTCGGCAAATACCTCAATAAATGCGAGAACGTCGGAATAAAAACAACGGCTATGGGCTCAATGTTCAGGCTTTCCTATAAAATCAAGATGAAAAATCCTCATCAGCAAAAGGAATTTGTTGACGAGCTCAGAACACGCAACGGCAACCTTGAAATAGCGGTTATGCCGTTTGTTGAAACAGAAAACCAGCTTTAAGGAGGTAGCAAAATGAAAAAGAGATTATTAGCTGTGATCGCGGCGGCTTTGATTATGGTAACAGCCGCTTCGTGTACGGTTCAGAATACGGAGACTACGCAGACCTCAACTCAGTCCGCAACCTCAGCCGCTGAGACGACGGCTGTCAAGAGTACGGAAGCTGTCAGCGAAGATACGGATAATTCAGACGATTCAGGCAAGACCGATTTGTCCGATAGCAGCCTCAAGGGAACTCTCACCAAGGACAGCGTTTTTACAGATCGTGACCTTGAACAGACTGCCGACCTCACAAACGCGAAAAAATACACCGTGAAAAGCGGTGATGATATAAGAATTACCGCCGAGGGCGTTTATGTCCTCAGCGGTAACGCTCAAAACGTGACAGTCACCGTTGACGCCGCTGATGACGCGAAGGTTCAGCTTGTCATAAACGGCGTGACTATTACCAACAGCGACTCTCCGGCTATTTATGTCAAGAGCGCCGATAAGGTCTTTGTCACTACCTTCAAGGGCAGCTCCAATACCCTCAAGGTGACGGGCAGCTTTACTCAGGACGGCGACACCAATACCGACGCTGTCATCTTCTCCAAGGACGACCTTGCGCTCAACGGTCAGGGAACGCTTAGTATAAGCTCGACCGCGAACGGCATAACGAGTAAGGACGACCTCAAAATTACGGGCGGCACGCTCAGTATCTCAAGCGAGGCTGACGCGATCGAGGCTAACGATTCGATAGCGGTAGCAGGCGGCACGATCACCGTTGACTCTCAGAAGGACGGTCTCCACGCTGAGAACGACGAGGATAACACGACGGGATATATTTACATCTGCGGCGGTACTCTCAACATCACAGCCGCGAGCGACGGTATACAAGGCACGACGACAGTTCAGATTGACGACGGCAAAATCGACGTCACCGCGGGCGAGGGAATAGAGGGCACCTATGTCAAGCTCAACGGCGGCACCGTGAAGATCTCGGCGTCCGACGACGGAATAAACGCCTCTAATAAGTCAGACTCTCTCAGTACGTCAATCGAAATCAACGGCGGCGATATAACCGTAGATATGGGACAGGGCGATACCGACGGAATCGACTCCAACGGCGA
>CACYDB010000218.1 GCA_902773035.1 uncultured Ruminococcus sp.
CCTCTTTACAGCACACAACAAGCTCGAGGAAATCTGTCTTGACAAGGACACTCAGCACTACAAGAGCGTTCTCGCTATCAAGTTTGCAGAGCTCGTATACGACGGCAAATGGTACACACCTCTCCGCGAGGCTCTCTCGGCATTCGTTGACAGCACTCAGGAGTATGTAACCGGCGACGTTAAGCTCAAGCTCTACAAGGGCAATATCATCGACGCCGGCGTTACAAGCCCCTACTCACTCTATGACGAGGAAATCGCGACCTTTGACGAGGACGAGGTTTACGACCAGAACGATTCAGCAGGCTTCATCAACCTCTTCGGACTTCCGATTAAGGTTCGCGCCAAGAAAGGCTTAATCAAATAATCAATTGATAATATAAAGCTTTCCAGGGACAAGGTTTACCTTGTCCCGTTAAGCGATTTTATAGGGAGAAAAATTATGCAGCTTTGGAAAGGCAGATTTAAGAAAGAGCTTTCAAAAACAACTAACGATTTCAACAGCTCGATTCCGTTTGACAGCCGTATGTACCGCGAGGATATCGAGGGCTCGATCGCCCACGCGACAATGCTCGGCAAGTGCGGAATAATCAAGGAGAGCGAGTCCGAGCATATCATCGAGGGGCTCAAGGGAATCCTCGCCGATATCGAGAGCGGAGCTCTCAAAATTGATATGGAGGCTGAGGATATCCACACCTTCGTTGAGGGTGAGCTTACAAAGCGTATCGGCGACGACGGCAAAAGACTTCACACCTCAAGAAGCCGTAACGACCAGGTAGCGCTCGACAACAAGCTCTATCTCAGAAAGCAGCTCAAGGGTATCAAGGCTCAGCTCGAGGAGCTTGTCGGGGTTATAGCGAAGAAGGCTGAGGAATACAGCGATACTGTTATGCCCGGTTACACTCATTTGCAGAGAGCTCAGCCGATCACCTTCGGTCATCATCTGCTTGCCTACGCCGAGATGCTTCTGCGCGACATCAGCCGTATTGACGACTGCTACAAGCGTATGAATGAAATGCCGCTCGGATCCTGCGCCCTCGCGGGTACAACATACCCGATCGACAGAACGATCACTCAGGAGCTTTTGGGCTTCGACAGAATTACAAATAACTCGCTCGACGGCGTATCGGATCGCGACTACTGCATTGAGTTCGCGGCGTGCCTGTCGATTATTATGGTTCACCTCAGCCGTTTTTCAGAGGAAATAATTATGTGGTGCAGCTGGGAGTTCAAGTTCATTGAGCTCGACGACGCGTTCTCAACAGGCTCGTCGATTATGCCTCAGAAAAAGAATCCAGATATCGCGGAGCTTGTTAGAGGTAAGAGCGGACGCGTTTTCGGCGACACAATGGCTCTGCTCACGGCTATGAAGGGCATAGCCCTCGCCTACAACAAGGATATGCAGGAGGATAAGGAGGCAATATTCGACGCGGTCGATACGGTCAGAATGTGCCTGACAGCCTTTACTCCGATGCTCGACACAATGCGCGTTATTCCTCAGAATATGCGTAAGGCAGCGGCGGGCGGATTTATCAACGCCACAGACGTTGCCGACTGGCTTACCAAGAACGGCGTTCCGTTCCGTGACGCTTACAAGGCGACGGGTGAGCTCGTAGCGAGATGTATTGAGCTCGGCACGGATCTGGAGAGCCTGCCGATCGAGGAGTACAAAAAGGTTTGTGACGTGTTTAATGAGGACGTTTATAAGGCGATTTCGCTTGAATACTGCGTTTCCCAGAGAACAGCCTTCGGCGGTCCCGCTCCCGAAAATGTAAAGTCACAGGCAAAAAGAGTTGCCGATTTAGTTAATAAGGAATGATATTATGATAAATGTTGGAATTGTCGGAGCTACGGGCTACGCGGGCTGTGAGCTCGTAAGGCTCATTAACGCTCACCCCGAAGCCGAGGTTACGGCGATAAGCTCCGTAAGCTTTGAGGGCAAGGAGCTCTCGGAGGTTTACCCGAGCTACTTAAACATAAACGATATGGTTTGCGAGACCTCAGCTGAGGTCGTGGATAAGAGCGACGTCGTATTCGCGGCTCTGCCTCACGGACTGAGCCAGGAGCTCGCCGCCGACTGCAAGGCAAAGGGCGTTAAGTTCATCGACTTGGGCGCGGATTTCCGCCTTGAGAGCGAGGACGAATACAAGGAATGGTACGGCGGAGAGTTTCTTGACAAGGAGCTCCACAGAGAAGCCGTTTACGGTTTGCCCGAGTTCTTCCGCGATGAGATCAAGGGCAAGAGCATTATAGCCAATCCCGGCTGTTACACAACCTGCTCGCCGTTAGCGCTCGCGCCTGCCGTCAAGAACGGACTTGTAGAGCTCAAGGGCATTATCTGTAACTGCGCGAGCGGTGTTACGGGAGCGGGAAGAAAGGCTACCCAGGGCAGTCATTTCCCCGAGCTCAATGAGGGGTTCCACGCCTACAAGGTCGCCTGTCACCGCCATACTCCCGAGATCGAGCAGACTCTCTCTAAGCTTTCGGGCGAGAAGGTCACGATCACCTTTGTGCCTCATCTTCTGCCCGTCAACCGCGGTATCCTCGCGACCTGCTACGCCGACGTTAAGGAAGGCGTGACCTATGAGCAAATCAGAAAGGCGTACGAGGATTTCTACAAGGATGAATTTTTCGTAAGACTTCTTCCCGACGGAATGTGCGCCGATATTCATAACATAAAGTACTCAAACTACTGCGACATCAGCCTGCATTTTGACAGCAGAGCGGGCAAGCTTGTAGCCTGCGCGGCGATTGACAATATGGTCAAGGGCGCGGCGGGTCAGGCCATCCAGAATATGAACATCATCTTCGGACTGGACGAAAAGACAGGACTTACAATCACGCCCCCGGCGTTTTAAATAAGGATCAGCTATGTACAAATTTATAGACGGCGGAGTTACGGCTCCGCAGGGCTTTACGGCACAGGGAGTCTGCGCCTCGATCAAGCCCTCAAATACTACAAAAAGGGATTTAGCCCTCATATATTGCGACACCGTCTGCAACGCGGCGGCGGTTTTTACTAAGAATCTCGTAAAATCAGATACGATCGCCGTCACAAAGGAGCACCTCAAAAACGGCAGGGCTCAGGCGGTAATCGTAAATTCAGGCAACGCGAATACCTGTAACGCTGACGGAAGGGAAAAGGCTGAGCAAATGTGCTCTATAGCCGCAGACGTGCTCGGCGTAAGGAGCGAGGACGTTATCGTCGCCTCCACAGGCGTTATCGGAGAGGTTCTTCCCATCGAGCCCGTTATCAAGGGCGCCGAGGCTATGCGCGGAAAGCTCAGCAAGGACGGCGGAACTAACGCGGCTGAGGCGATTATGACCACCGATACCGTCAAAAAGGAAATGGC
>CACYDB010000219.1 GCA_902773035.1 uncultured Ruminococcus sp.
GATAAGTATATCAAAGAGGTTGACGAGATCCAGGCGGCTAAGAAGAAAGAGATAATGGAAATCTGATATGGCTCTTTTTAAGAAGAAACAATCAGCCGATTTAACAGGTTTAGTCCTGCCCGAGCATATCGGAATTATAATGGACGGTAACGGAAGATGGGCTAAAAAACGCCATCTTCCGCGTTCAGCGGGTCACAACTCGGGAGGTAAGACCTTCCGTACGATCTCGCGTTATTGCAGTGACATCGGTATTAAATACCTCACGGTTTACGCCTTTTCGACTGAGAACTGGCGCAGACCTCAGGAGGAGATCGACGCGCTGATGAAGCTCTTTAAGGATTATCTTGAGGAGGCTCTGCGCGACTTCAAGGACGACAGTATTGTTGTGCGCTTTATCGGCGATAAAACACCTTTCAGCGACGACCTAAAAGCCCTTATGATCGAAAATGAGGAGGGCTCAAAGGACAGAGACGGTATGGCTCTCAACATCGCTATGAATTACGGCAGTCGCGACGAGCTCGTCAAGGCTGTCAGGAAGATTTCATCAAGCGTTAAAAACGGTGAAATCGACATAGACTCAATTAATGAACAGACAATTTCCGACAATCTATATACAGCCGGTCAGCCCGACCCTGATTTGATTATAAGACCCTCGGGTGAGTACAGAATTTCAAACTTCTTACTCTGGCAGAGCGCTTATACGGAATTTGTTATTATGAATAAGCTTTGGCCTGACTTCTCCAAGGAGGATCTTGACGAGGCTATAAGAATATTTAATCAGAGAAACCGCCGCTTCGGCGGAGTTTAAGGAATTGCTATGGACTCAATGAAAGCCAGATTACTGACCGCGGCGATCGGTATACCCGCGGCGGTAATTATCCTGATACTCGGTGAAAGCTTTCACTGGATAATGCACGTTATTATGGCTCTTATTACCGCCATAATGGTGTTTGAGCTTTTATCGGCAAAAAAATTACATAATAATCCGTTTGTATTAATTCCGTGCCTGCTCTTTACATTGGCGCAGCCCGCGATTATCCTTTTAAACGCCGGATTGTTCCCGCTGTTTATTTTTGTAATTGTTATGTGTCTGATCATGATCACCAATAACACCCGCGTAAATTACAGCGATATTACCTTCGCATTGATCGGAACGCTACTTGTATCGTGGGGAATGTGCTCGATCCTGATTATGCCGCCGATTTATTACAACTACTACGCGTTCTTCTTTGTAATTTGTCTCGGCGTGCCGTGGTGCGCTGACGCAGGAGCTTATTTCTCGGGCGTTTTCCTGGGACAGCATAAGCTTTGTCCCAATGTAAGCCCCAATAAAACAGTTGAGGGCTTTATCGGAGGAATCGCCGCGGGTACGCTTAGCGCTTTGATCATCGGTTTTGTTTTCTCATTCCTTTATCCCAAGGCTGAGTTCAATTACGGAATATTGCTTATCATCGGCGCGCTTTCAAGTATCATTTCCGTTCTCGGAGATCTGACCTTTTCACTTATCAAGCGTTCCTGCAAGATCAAGGATTACGGTTCATTCTTCCCGGGTCACGGCGGCTTTCTTGACAGATTCGACAGTGTTATATTTACGGCTCCGCTCGTATATTTTATCGGAACGTTTTTCCGTATTTTTCTTGTATGACAGGTAATTCATATGATTAAAAATATTTCTATTCTGGGCTCTACCGGTTCAATCGGTACTCAGGCGCTTGATGTATGCGACAATTTAAGTCTGAATGTATCGGCGCTTACGGCAAACACTAATATAAGCAAACTCGAAGAGCAGGTTCGCAAATACAGACCTGCTCTCGCGGTTATTTTTGACGAGAGTAAATACTCTGATTTAAAGCAAAAGCTCTCTGATACTGATACTAAAGTTTCCTGCGGAATGGAGGGCTTGATTGAGGCGGCGACTATTGATGAAGCCGATCTTATCCTTAATTCCGTTGTGGGAATGGTAGGACTTGAGCCTACGCTGTCTGCCGCGAACGCTAAAAAGAATATCGCTCTCGCCAATAAGGAGACGCTTGTCGCGGGAGGCAGTCTTGTTATGAAGGCTGTTGAAAGCAACGGTGTAAAGCTTTATCCCGTTGACAGCGAGCACTCGGCTATTTTCCAGTGCTTACAGGGTTGTCCCGAGAAGAAGGCTCTCAAAAGGCTGATTCTCACAGCCTCGGGCGGTCCGTTTTTCAACAAAACGCTCGACGATTTGAAAAATGTTACCGTTGAGCAGGCGCTAAATCATCCTAACTGGGATATGGGCGCAAAAATAACCATCGACTCTGCTACAATGATGAACAAAGGTCTTGAGATAATCGAGGCTTCGTGGCTGTTTGATATGCCCGCGGATAAAATCGACGTTGTAGTACATCGCGAGAGCGTTATTCATTCGCTGATCGAATACGCGGATAATTCTGTTCTCGCTCAGCTCGGCGTGCCTGATATGAGGATCCCGATCCAGTACGCCATAACCTATCCTCAGAGATTTGAGTCGCCTGTGGCTCAACTTTCGCTGACAGAATACGGCAAGCTCACTTTCTTTGAGCCCGATTATAAGACGTTTAAATGCCTCAGAGCGTGTAAAGCGGCTATTGACAGAGGAGGTCTCTGCGCCGCCGCGGCTAACGGCGCCAATGAGGTTGCTAATAAGCTGTTCAGGGACAGGAGAATTTCTTTCCTTGATATCGGCGATCTTGTCGAGGAAGCTATGCTCAGACAGGATAATGTTGAGGCGGCTTGCGTCGAGGATGTGCTTGACGCCGACAGTCGCGCCAGACAATTTGTTTTAGATTCCATATAATAATCCGGAGATGAATTTATGTTGCAGGTTTTGACAATTATTGCTCTTATTGTAATAGGCGTATTGCTTTTTGAGCTGATAATCTTTTTCCATGAGGGCGGTCATTTTCTCGCCGCTAAGAAGAGCGGTGTTCAGGTTAATGAATTCGCTTTAGGCATGGGACCGAAGCTTTTCAGCTTTACTAAGGGTGAGACGACCTATTCGCTGAGGCTTTTTCCGATAGGCGGTTACTGCGCTATGGAGGGAGAGGATGATGACAGTGAAAATCCGCGCGCCTTTACTAACGCTAAGGTCTGGAAAAGGATGATTATAATTGTCGCCGGAGCGTTTATGAATATCGTTCTCGGACTTATTATGATGTTCGTAATCGTTATGCAGAGCTCGTCTTTTTCCTCGACTACGATTGACGGCTTTCCGCAGAACTCTTTTTCGGCTAACTGCGGACTTCAGGCGGGCGATACGATTACAAAGCTTAATGACTACAACATATGGTCGTCGCAGGATCTTTCCTTCGCGATTGCCACGACTCAGTGTAAAGAGGTTAAGGGCGATTCGCTTGAAATCTATAAGGAGGACTGCGCGATTGAGCTCTGTCATCTTTATGTGAATCTGTATGATAGTAAAAAATATGATAAAAAACAGCTTGAAAGCCTGATTGAGATTCTGAACTCGGGTACGGCGGAGATCAACGCGTCCGAGTCTAAAACTCAGGCTAAGGCGATTTTGGATAAATATTACGCCGAGATTGAGAAGGAGGTGGGGGTTACAAAATACTCGCTTCCCGAGATCAGGGTCAGAGAGACTCGGCAGAGGTATCAGACCGATGTTGAGGTTCTGAGGGACGGTAAGACCGTTAACCTCAAGAATGTTCAGTTTTATACCTATCTTGAGTCTAAGGACGCTGAAAAGCCATCTGTTTCAGTAGATTTTTACGTAAAGCCGATTGAAAAGAATGTGGGCACGGTCTTACAGCAGACAGGTATTCAGACAGTTTCCGTCGCGAGAATGGTATGGTCGTCGCTTATCGGTCTTGTGCAGGGTAAGTTTTCGTTTACCGAAATTTCAGGACCTGTCGGAGCGGCTTCGGCGATCACTCAGGTCGCGTCCAAGGGGCTTGAGAGCGGATTTCTTGACGCGTTCAACAACATTTTCTATATGATGATGCTCATATCCGTGAACCTAGGTATATTCAATATGCTGCCGTTTCCGGCGCTTGACGGCGGAAGGTTTTTGTTCCTGCTTATTGAGGCGGTGTTTAAGAAGCCGATACCGAGGAATGTTGAGAGGATCGTCAACGGCGTAGGACTCGGATTGCTGCTGCTGTTTATGGCGATTATTACGGTTAAGGATATATGGGTGCTCTTACCATTTAATAACGGAGGATAAAAATGGGTAGCAAAATTCAGGTTAAAGCCGGTAATGTGAAAATCGGAGGCGGGGCTGAGGTCAGTATTCAGTCGATGCTCAATATTCCCGCCGATAATATAGAGGGAAGTGTAAAGCAGGCTGTCGAGCTTGAAAAGGCAGGCTGTGAGATTATCCGCGCGGCGATACCTAATCACGACGCGGTGAAGCTTATTCCCGCGTTAAAGGAAGCTGTCAGTATTCCCGTTGTAGCCGATATTCATTTTGATTATAAGCTCGCGCTTGAGGCGGTTGAAGCGGGAATTGACAAAATCCGCATTAATCCCGGCAATATAGGCTCTGACGACAGAGTGAAGGCTGTAGCGGTTGCGTGCGCGAATAAGAATATTCCAATCAGAATCGGCGTCAACAGCGGTTCGCTTGAAAAGGAGATCCTCGCTAAATACGGTTCGCCGACTCCCGAGGCGCTTTGTGAGAGCGCGCTTTATCACGCTTCGTTGCTTGAAAAATTCGATTTTAACGATATTGTTCTTTCGATGAAGAGCTCTACCGTTTCGACAATGGTAAAGGCTTACGAGCTTGCCACTCAGAAGTGTGATTATCCGCTTCATCTCGGTGTTACAGAGGCGGGTACCGAAAGACTCGGTATCATTAAATCTTCCGCGGGAATAGGTTCGTTACTGCTTCACGGCATAGGCGATACGATCAGAGTTTCACTTACCGCGGATCCCGTTCGTGAGATTTACGCCGCAAAGGATATTCTGAAATCTCTTGACATACGTAAGGGTGGAGTTCAGTTTGTATCCTGTCCGACCTGCGGCAGAACAAAGGTTGACCTCATCGCGCTCGCTAATGAGGTTCAGGAAAGACTTCGTGACTGCGAGAAGGACATCAAGGTTGCCGTAATGGGCTGCGTTGTTAACGGTCCCGGAGAAGCCAGAGAGGCTGACTACGGAATCGCGGGCGGCGACGGCAACGGACTTGTATTTAAAAAAGGAGAAATACTTTATAAGGTCAGTGAGGATAAGCTTGTTGACGCTTTGATTGAAGAAATAGAAAAAGACAGTTAATATTCATAAGGAAGTAATATGAAAAATTTTGGGGAAATCTTCGGAAAATACATAGATACTCAAAAATTAAATAAAGATATCCTTGAAAGTGAAATTGCTCATATAGCTCTCAACAAAGAGCTTCGCACGTTTTATATAGAGATAAATCCCTCGAAGCTTGTTTCGAGAAAAGATATTGTATACGCTGAAAACGCGCTCAAAAATTGTGAGCTTGAGCTCAATAAGGTCGTTATTGAGCCGCGATTTGTCAACGTGCCGTTTTCGGTTGAGTATTTTCAGGAGCTTGTTGAGGAGATGAAGGTGAGTATTCCTCGAATCAACGGCACCTTTAAGGACTGCGAAGTCATTCTTGACGGCGATAGTCTTATAATTTCTCTCAAAAACGGGGGAAAGGCGCTTCTCGACAGCATTGAATTTGAGAACCGTCTTTCCGAATTGATAAGGAAAAGATTCGGCGCGTTTCTTAATATCAGATACAACGGAGTTACCGAAGTCCACGCAGATAACGAGGAGTATATAGAAGCTCAGATCAATACCGAAAAACAGCTTCACCGTGAAAACCTGGAGAAAATCGCGGAGATGTTTGAAACTGAGGAGAGCTCAGCTAAGGACTCGGCTAAGGATAGAGCTGAAAGCGTTTCAGAGGAGATCGAAATACGCGAGGGTAAATTCCTCACTCCTCAGATCATCACGCGTTCAATACGTCCTCTTTACGGCAGAATGATAAAGAGTAAGCTTATTCCTATCAGCAAAATTGAGTATGATACGGGTAAGGCTGCCGTTTGGGGCGATGTTTTTGAGCTTGAAAAGAAAGTTACCAAGTCGGGCGATAAGAATATTTTCACCTTCGATATCACCGACTACACGGGCTCCGTTACCGTTAAGGTTTTCGGCCCCATTAAAATGACAGCCGTTTGCGATCAGATCAAGAAGGGTATGACCATTGTCGTTAACGGTGACGTAGAGTATGACCGCTTTGCGGGCGGACTTGTGCTCAACGCCAGAAGCATCGGCACGGCTTCAAAGGTAAAGGTTGTTGATAACGCTCCCAAGAAGCGCGTAGAGCTTCACCTTCATACAAATATGTCGCAGATGGACGCTATCACTCCCGCGGGCAAGCTTATTCAGCGCGCGGCTGATTGGGGCCATAAGGCTATCGCGATTACCGATCACGGCGTTGCTCAGGCTTTCCCTGAGGCTATGAACGCTTCAAGGAAGATCAACAAGGACGGGGAGAAGGTCAAGGTTATCTACGGTACGGAGGCGTATTTTATTGACGACCTCGTAGAGTCTGTCGCAGGCTCGCAGAATGAGAGTCTTGACGGTACCTTTATCTGCTTTGATATTGAGACTACGGGACTTTCCGCAAGAAAGGATAAGATCACCGAAATCGGCGCGGTCAAGGTAGAAAACGGCAGGGTAGTCGATACATTCTCTACCTTCGCCAATCCCGAAATGCCTATTCCCGCGAAAATCACTCAGCTTACGGGTATTACCGACGCTATGGTAAAGGACGCTCCGTCGCAGAGTGAAGC
>CACYDB010000220.1 GCA_902773035.1 uncultured Ruminococcus sp.
AGCTGGGTAATCATACCTGGAATCATAAGCACTACGGCGAAAACGTAAACAAAAATGATATTAAAAAGGCGTCTGACGCAATATATAAGATTTGCGGCAAGTATCCCACAGCCTTCCGTTCACCAGGCGGTATGACTACCACGGCGATCAGGGAGGAGTGCAAGGCTGAGAAGATGGCTCTGTATTACTGGTCGATCGATACTGAGGACTGGCGTACACGCAACGCGACGTCTACTATCAATTCGGTATTGAACAGCGTCAGCGACGGAGATATTATCCTGATGCACGAGATTTACGACCAGACAGCAGTCGCTGTTGAAAAGCTTGTTCCCAAGCTTATCAAGGCGGGCTATCAGCTCGTAACCTGTCAGGAGCTTATCACGGCTAAAACGGGTAAGCCTCCCGAGGCGGGCGTTCAGTATATCAGCGGCAGACTTGGATAAACAATTAAACAATCTGAAAAGCGGTAAGTTTATGCTTATCGCTTTTCTTTTTCGTCATTTTCACTAAAGATTGACCCGAAAATTGTCATTATCGGATAATTGTTTAGGAGCCTGAATGATGGTATAATAGAAAGGTAAAATAATTCAGGAGGTATTCTTATGAATAACGTAACAAAAGATATCTTTTACGTAGGAGTCAACGACCACAAAATTGACCTCTTTGAAGGTCAGTACATTGTGCCTAACGGTATGGCGTACAACTCTTATGTAATTATGGACGAAAAAATTGCCGTTATGGATACGGTTGACAAGAACTTCACTTACGAATGGCTCTCAAATATCGAGGAGGTGCTCGGCGGCAGGACTCCCGACTATCTCGTAGTTCAGCATATGGAGCCCGATCATTCGGCTAATATTGTGAATTTCCTCGATAAATATCCCGACGCTCAGATCGTATCCTCACAGAAGGCTTTCGCTATGATGCTCAACTTCTTCAAGACTGACTTTGAGGACAGAAGAATCGTCATCAAGGAGGGCGATACTCTCGAGCTCGGAACTCACGTTCTCAACTTTGTAGCCGCTCCGATGGTTCACTGGCCTGAGGTTATGGTTACATACGACAGCGCTGACAAGGTTCTTTTCTCAGCTGACGGCTTCGGCAAATTCGGAGCGCTTGACGTTGACGAGGACTGGGCTTGCGAGGCGAGAAGATATTACATCGGTATCGTCGGCAAGTACGGCGCTCAGGTACAGGCTTTGCTTAAAAAAGCCGCGACTCTTGACATTCAGACGATTTGTCCCTTACACGGCCCGATCCTTAAAGAAAACCTCGGCTATTATCTCGACCTCTACAACACATGGTCATCCTACGGCGTTGAGTCGCCCGGTATTATGATCGCTTATACATCCGTTTACGGTCATACAAAGAAGGCTGTAGAAATCCTTGCTGAAAAGCTCAGAGCCAAGGGCTGTCCGAAGGTCGCTGTCAACGACCTCGCGAGAGAGGATATGGCTGAGTGTGTTGAGGACGCGTTCCGCTACGGCAGAATCGTTTTCGCTACAACCACCTATAACGCTGATATCTTCCCGTTTATGAAGGAATTTATCAATCACCTCACCGAGCGCAACTTCCAGAATAAAGAAGTAGCCTTCATTGAGAACGGCTCATGGGCTCCGCTCGCCGCAAAGACAATGAAGAAAATGCTCGAGGGCTGCAAGAACCTCACCTTCCTCGATACAATCACGATCAAGTCGGCGTTAAGCGATGAGAATATCGAGCAGATGGAGAAGCTCTCCGACGAGCTCTGTATGGATTATCTCGCTCAGCACGACGAGACAGCTAATAAGAACGACTTAAACGCCTTGTTCAATATCGGTTACGGTCTGTATGTCGTCACCTCCAACGACGGAAAGAAGGATAACGGTCTTATCGTTAACACAGTCACACAGGTAACTAATACTCCGAACCGCGTAGCCGTTACGATCAACAAGCAGAACTATTCTCACGACGTAATCAAGCGCACAGGCAAGATGAACGTCAACTGCCTGTCAGTTGAGGCGCCGTTCAAGGTGTTTGAGCACTTCGGCTTCCAGAGCGGCAGAGATGTTGACAAATTCGCCGACGGTGATCCGCTGTATTCCGACAACGGTCTTGTATTCCTGCCCAAGTACATCAACGCCTTTATGTCGCTGAAGGTTGAGCAGTATATCGACCTCGACACTCACGGAATGTTTATTTGCGCCGTTACCGAGTCGAGAGTTCTCTCCGACAAGGAGACTATGACATATACATACTATCAGAACAACGTTAAGCCCAAGCCTGAGGCTGACGGCAAGAAGGGCTTTGTATGCAAGGTCTGCGGATATATCTACGAGGGCGACGAGCTTCCCGATGATTTCATCTGTCCGCTTTGTAAGCACGGAGTCGCTGATTTTGAGCCGATAGAATAACAATATTTAAAGATATAACCCGCGTTCCCGACAGTATTAATCGTACTGTCGGGAACGTTATGATATTTTTGAGGTTTTCCCGAAGAAAAATACTTGACACATAAATGATTTTAGTGTATAATATTTCTTGCACTGAAAAAGAATGCCATATGGCCCGGTAGTTCAGTTGGTTAGAACGCTAGCCTGTCACGCTAGAGGTCG
>CACYDB010000221.1 GCA_902773035.1 uncultured Ruminococcus sp.
AGCCTCCAGCTCCGCGAGCAGCGCGGGCTTTGAGCGCTTGTTCTTCAAAAAAGAAGATACCAAGGATAAATACTCGTTTTTCATATTACACCTCTATATTCTATATACATAGATTGTATAGGTATTATATATCGACTTATTTCATTTGTCAAGAGTTTTTCGAACAAAGAAGCCGCCGCGTATGCCGCGACGGCTTCCTGAATCTATATTATCAAAACTTACCAATATCTTACGGGAACTTCGTCCTTTTTCTTACCGCCTTTTGTTCTGGCGCCGGTGTATGCCGCGTTTCTGCGGTTAAAGGAGAACATCAAGCCTGTTACAACAGCCGCGACTCCGAGTACCAGCAGGAGCCAGAGTACAAAGCCTGTGTTCTTCTCCTCCGAGGAGATCGAGACAGTCTTGCCGTCTGATTTGCCTGTCAGCTTGGAGAGAGCTCTCTTATTGAGCTTATTTGTCTTTTCGACAACCTGCTTAACCGCGGCGATATTCGCCTCAGCCTTCTGAGCCGCAACGTTGACCGTAGCAGGCTCTGTTGCTGTCTGAGCGGCTTCCGTCTGCGCGGGAGCCTCAGTCTCGGGCTGCGCCTCTTCCTCCTCAGCCTCAGCCTCGGTCTCAGGCTCGGGCTCTGTAGCCTCTTCCTCTGTTTCAGCCTCAGTCTCGGGCTCAGTTTCTTCCTCGGCGTTCGGGTTGGATACCGCGTTATCCGAGAAGAGCGCTGCCCATGTTTCCTCGCCTATCGCGCCTGAGTCTGTGATATTGTTTGCGCGCTGGAACGCGAGAACGGCTTCCTCTGTGACCTCGCCGTAGTAGCCTGTTACTTCGGCGTCGTAATAGCCGAGCTCCTTGAGCTTGGTCTGAGCCTTGACGATCTCGTCGCCGCTGTCGCTTACCTGATATAGACGCTCGGAGCTTTCCTCCTGCTTGTCCTCTTTTTCCTCAGAGGACGCCTTCTTCTTGGATGAAGATGAAGCCTTGGGAGCGTTGTCGGAATAGAGAATCTCGAGGTCGGACTTGCCGGCGATACCGTCAATTGTTACGCCCGCTGCCTTCTGGAACTTCTTGTAAGCCGCCTGAGTAGCTTCGCCGAAGTAGCCTGTTACCATATCGTTATAGAAGCCGAGCTCTGTAAGACGGTTCTGGAGCTTTGTAACCTTGTCGCCGCTTGAACCGAGCTTGATAACTGAGCTTGCGCTTGATGATGAAGATGAAGAAGATGATGATGAGCCCGACGAGCTCTTGGACTTTGATGACTTCTTGCTTGAGGAGCCTGAGTTATTCGAGCCCTTGTTAGCTACAGCGCCCATATCGGAAGGCGTTCTGTCTGAAATACCCGAGGATGAGAAGCTGTAGGTCTCGCCGCCGATTGTACGGCTTGTGTTGACGAGATACTGACCGTCCTCATAATAATAGTAGTTTCCGTTGAATTTTTCCCAACCGTTGTTTACATAGTTAACAGCGGAGAGCTTGAACCACTTTGTCCAGCTCTTAGAGGCTGTAGACTCATAGCAAACGCCGTAATATTCGTTACGCGCGTCAACCGCCATACCGTTGCCTACATAAACGCCGACGTGACCGGGCTGAAATAGTCCGAGTCCGTGAACACGGGGAATACCAGCGCTGACGTTACCCGAGGCAGTGGCTGAGTTGAGCTGAGCCGAACCCACGCGGGCTCCGCCGCAGTAGGAATAGATAAGTCCCGAGCAGTCAACGGCTCCGGGAGATGAGCCTCCGTATACGTATTTCCAGTTACTGTTATAGGCGTTGAGCGCCCACTCGGCAAGTCCCGCGCCTGTACCGCTCGCGTGAGATGTAAGCGAGCCTACAAAACAAACGGACGCGAGTATAACCAGCGCCACAGCCAAGGATATGATTTTCTTGAAGTGTTTTTTCATAATAAATTTATACCTCCATAACCTGCTCCAAAGCGCAGGTCTGTAACAAAACTGTAATAATTATAGCAAACACTGTAACAAATTGCAACACTTTTTAACAGAATTGTAAAAAATGTGTTTTTTGACTAAAATAGCAATAAACAGTGGTATATTTTTGAGCAGTTTAGGCAATATTGATAAAATATTCACTTTTTGTTTGTAAACCAATATTCTGCAGGGGTTGACAATAAGGACGTTTTGTACTATTATTATGACAAAGAAAGGATTGATTTTTATGGATAAAAAGGCGTTTTCCGTCAAAAAAATGGCTATGATCGCGATATTTGCCTCAATGATGTGCGTATGCGCGTGGATAGCGGTGCCGAGTCCGTTTTCGGCGGGCACATTCTTCACCCTACAGACCTTCGCTATCATTCTGGCGGGGCTCGTGCTAAGTCCAGCCGAGGCGCTGACGGCAAGCGTAGTTTATATCCTGCTCGGAGTTGTAGGACTTCCCGTGTTCTCGTCATTCGGAACGCTCTACTCACGACTGTTCACAGCTTACGGCGGATATATATTCGGATTTTTGTGGACGCCGTTTCTGATTTCGCTGACCAAAAACGGACTGATGAAGCTCGTCGGCGATAATAACAAGGCTCTCAAAGCCGTCGTATACATAGGCGTAGCTGTAATTCTCGGAATACTCCTTATCGACATCCCGGGAGTTATACAATATATGATAGTAACGGGCAGTGATTTCTTCACAGCCTCGGTACTTGCGGCGCTGGCGTTTATGCCGACCGATATTCTGAAATGTATTCTCGCCGCGGTAATCGCTATGGCGCTGGAAAAGGCGCTTCCTAAATTCTTAAAACAATAAACGAAAAAAGAGCCGTCACCGACGACTCTTTTTCATTATACAGATTATTTTCTTATAAACAGAATACCGAGCGTATACGGTCCGCAGTGCGAGGTTATCGTACAGCCTGCTGTTGTTTCAAGAACCTCGTCAAAGTCAAAGAACTCCTTGATTTTAGCTCTGACTGCGTCCACGATTTCCTTGTCGCATTTTGTATGGGTGATGAAGATACGCTTAGTGTCAATGTCATCTCTGCCCTTGAGGCGTTCCTCAACATACTGGATAATGACCTTGTCGATTTTACCGCGGTACTTCTTGCCCGAGGTCATCTTGCCGTCGATAACGTCAATGCAGGGCTTGAGCTTCAGAAGGTTTGCGCCCAGAGCCGCGACTGACGAGCAGCGTCCGCCCTTGTGCAGATAGTCAATGCTGTCAACAACAAAGCTCGCCTCAACCTTTGAGGTGATATTGTTACAAGCTTCGAGGATCTCCTCCGCCGACTTACCCTCGGCGGCGAGCTCAGCGCCGTAAAGAACTACATGACCCTGACCTGTCGAGAGGTTGCGCGAGTCAACAACATAAACTCCGCCGACCTCCTCAGCCGCCATACAGGCGTTGCGGTAGGAGCTGGAAAAATCTCCGCTGATATTGAAGTGAACGATTTCATAGCCCTCCGATCTCCACTTCCTGAACAAATCAAGAAAATCGCTGAGGTTAGGCGCCGACGTAGAAGGAAGCTTGCCCGATTTATCAACGTAATCATAGATGTCGTCGGGAGTTACCTCCACGCCGTCGAGCATATTTTTGTCGCCGATGCTTACGTAAAGCGGCAGGATCTCAATGTCATATTTTTTTATCAGCTCGGGCGATAAATCGCAGGTGCTGTCGGAAATAATCTTAATCCTCATATTTTCCCTCCAAATTATAATTCAAGATAGAGCTCGTGATACGGGAATGAGTCAAAGCCGAGCTTCTTATAAAGCTGACGCGCGGGCTTATTTGACTTTTCAACCTCGAGCCTGATAGCGTAATCGGGGTATTGCTTTTTGACAAACGCGAAAAATTCCTCCGCGAGTCCCTGACGACGATATTCGGGAATGATGAACAAATCCTCGATCCACAGGCATTTTTTGCCGAGCTCCGTGCAGAAGCTTTCAGCCGCCATAGCGTAACCCGCGAGCTTTTCGTCAAGCTCAAAGACATAGCCGTTAAGGTCTTCGTCAAGGCAGGCGTCGATATCACGCTCAAAAATTTCCTCCGAGCCGTCGGTAGACACCGCCGGCGACAAATAGAAAAATTTCATCATCCTGAGAACCTCAGGCTTGTCGTCGGGTCTAATTTTTCTTATCATCGAACTCCTCCTTAAACCCGGATTTACATTATTATAGCAAAGATATACAATTATATCAACATTATTTTTGATATTCTGTTAAAAAAAGTATATAAAATCCAAAAAATCTTCAGGTAATCTTTAGATTAATCTGTTATAATATGGTCAGAATTGTTCAAAAGGAGGATTTTTATGAAAAAATTATTAAAAATCTCAGCTTTTTTAATAGCTGTTATCATCACCCTAAGCGCGACCGCGCTCCAATCAAACGCGGCTCAGGTCAAGGGAACGCTCGGCGATACGAACGGCGACGGCAAGGTAAACATTGTTGACGCTACCCTGATCCAGAAGAACATCGCAAAGCTCAGAGCTCTTGACGACGATTCAATCAGCCGCGCGAGAGTCTGCGGCTACTCGAGGCTTTCTATCCTTGACGCGACGGCTATCCAGCGTTATCTCGCAGGCTTTATAGCGGATTTCCCCGCCAACGCCGCCGAGGAGGAAGTGAGCAAGGTCAAGGACAACATCACCATTTACTTCACCAATAACAAAAAGTGGGATAAGGTATCCGCGCGTTTCCTCAACCGCGTTTCAGGTGAGAGCGCCGACGCCGACTTAAAAAACATTAAGGATAACGAAAACGGTGAGCAGGTATACTCAGCCGAGGTTGACCTCTCCAAATACGACCGCGTGATCTTCGGCAACGGCGTTGTTGAGACTACGCTTACACCCGTAACCAAGGCAAGCAGCGGCTTTTATATCCGTAGCGGCGGCACTGACAAAAAGGTTCTCGCGGGCGTGTACACACACGAAATTGAAAGCGTCGGAAATCTTGATTCCGTTATGATGGATTACCCCGACGGCTATCAGAAGAAGGTTTACATTCACACTCCCGCGGGCTACGACCCTGCCGACAAGAGTAAGAAATACTCCGTTCTCTATATGAGCGACGGTCACGCCATTTTCGGCAAGACTCCCTCCGACTTTACGTCTCACGAGTGGCGCTGTGACGAAACCGTCGATTCGCTCGTAAAGAACGGCGGCGACGGCGTGATCGTAGTCGGCGTAGTTACCAACGGCTCGCGCCGCTTCAACGAGCTCACTCCCAAAATAGCGGAAAACGCCACAGGAGTTCCCAAGGAGTATTACTTTGAGGATATGTCGCTTGAGGGCGAGCTTTTCTCGGACTTCATCATTAATACGGTTATCCCCTACGTCGAGGGCAACT
This sequence comes from uncultured Ruminococcus sp., assembly GCA_902773035.1. GTDB lineage: Bacteria > Bacillota > Clostridia > Oscillospirales > Acutalibacteraceae > Ruminococcoides. The sequence continues at coordinate 5,292 of CACYDB010000221.1, forward strand.
ACAACACCAATTCGATAAGAGGCTTCGCGGGCTCCTCGAACGGAGGACTTGAGGCGTTCTATATCGGCTTGGAGCATCCCGATATGTTTAAGTACATCGGAGTATTATCTCCGTCCTTTGACTTCTTCGATATGAAGGACTGGGACAAATACCTCGCGGGCAAAGACTATTCGGGCAAGATGCCGAAAATATACATCTCAAACGGCAACAACGAACGCGACTTTGTTGAACAAACACAGTATAAAAGCGCGTCGATTATGGAAAGTCATCTGACGAAGGCGGGCTTTCCCGACGACAAGGTAGTAACCGTGCTTGACGAAGAAGCTATGCACAGCGAGGACTTCTGGGCAATCTACTTCCCCGAAATGCTGAGCTGGGGCTTGGGGATTTAATCAATTCATCATATAATAAAGCGGGCAGGAAGGTAAAATCCTTTCTGCCCGTAACTTATATATTCTGTTAAGTGAAAATTCTAAGCAGCTCGTCCTTGTGAGCCATAACGCAGTCATAGCCCTCCTCGATCGTGAGCTCGAGATTATCCATAGAGAAGATAGCCGTGTTGCTGTTCTTGATATCGACGCAGTAGTCAGCCAGCAGCTTCGACTCGCGCGTGCTGTTGATCGAATACAAGTCAAGCGCTCTCCACACGACCTTGAGCATACCGTCGATACCCGTCTCGGGAGTATAGTCCATAATGTCAAAGCCTATCGCGAGAACCCTTCCGACTCCCATATCCTTGAGCACCTTGACGGGCAGGTTATCCTTAGAGCCGCCGTCGATGAAGTTGTACTCCTTGTACGGACAGGTGGTGTAGATCGCGGGGAAGGTCATACTCGCCCTTACCGCGAGCTCCAGCGGAGCGCCCGTTATGTATTGGATATAATCGTTTTTCAGCCCCTCCTCCTTGGTGGTGAAGATACACTCGTCGGTGGAGATAGTATCGTTGGTGCAGATGGAGAGGTTGATCGGCAGATCCTCAAAGCCCTTAATTCCGACCTTGTCCATCTCGGCTTTGATAACGTTTGAGAATATCGCGCCGTCGCGCAGTCCGTCCTTGATAGTCTTTTTGTTGAGCTTCAAGGCGGCTAAGTCCTTGAAAATCGGCATAGGGCGGAAGTCAGTAAGCTTACTCCAGTTTTCCTCGGCAAAGGCTTTGAGCTGTTCGTACTCATATCCCATAGCGACGAGAGCCGCTACCGCCGAGCCTGAGCTTGTGCCCGAAACATACTGCGGACGTATTCCGAGCTCATAGAGCGCCTTTACAGCTCCCGCGTGAGCGATAGCCTGTAATCCGCCGCCTGAAAACGCGATTCCTATCGCGTCCTTTCTGTAAATTCTCTCATAAGGCTTTGTTTTCTTCATAGGAATAACCCCGTTATTTATAGAATCTGTAAACGTTGCAGTACGACTCTGTGTTTACAAAATAGTCATACCAGTTGTAATAATCATTGAAATCGCAGTCAGCCTGAATAAGCTCGCTGTTCTTAAACTGAGTATTCTGTTTGATATAATCGCTGACCAGCTTCTGATCGGCTATTCTTGATATATAGACCGTGATCTCGTCGAGCGATTTGAGCTTTGAGTCCTTGGTTATATTTTCGAGGCTGTCGTGAGCGTTGAACTCGAGCGCGCCGCTCGTCATATATCCGTCCACAAAGCCTTTGATTTTGCCATTAGTGATAACGCCGCGTGAGTTCGCGAAGTCCTCCAGCTCAGTCGTCAGAGCGGTAGAAAGCTTTGAGGTCTGAACAATCATAGTGTTGTCGTAGTTCATAAACTTGTCGATACACTTGTTCCATTCCTTGATCTCAGTGCCGACAAAGAGACATTCCTTTGTCTTGGGCTCATAGAGATTTGTGTTGCCGTAGATGTAGTACGGTCTGATAAAGACGATACCGAGAACGCATACAAGTCCTACGGCGACGGGAGCTACCCAGATATTTTTGCCCTTAAACAGATAGCTGTAGGCTCTGATGAACGCGAAAACCGTCATCATTGAGAGCATAGGCAGGCTTGTCATTACGTATCTGTCGCTGTTGAACGGTGAGAGCAGGGCGATCAGTCCGAAGGTGAACACGCCCGGAACCATAATAAAGAAAGCCTTGCGAGGAGTTTTGATTTTCTTAACGAAGCGGAAGTAAATACCGAATCCGATTATCATAACCGCGCAGAGAGCGAGCAGCCATGTCTGACCGACAAAGAGCTCCTTGGCGAGAATTTCAAAATACGTCATCAGCTTGTAGGCGACGTATGTGACGATCGTGATAGTGTCGATGTTGATACTCAGAGAGCCCAGACCGCGATTTCCGCCGAAGAGGTTCTCGATAATGTACGGATAGAAAGCGAAGGCGCATCCGAAGGCTACCGCCGCGGTGAGAATATATGTAATCAGCCTTGCGATCTTCTTGTCCTTGATGCTGAATATAAAGAACACAAAGCCCGAAAGTCCCGCGAAAACGAGAAAATAATACTGGGTAAGCGTACCGAAGAACACTGTCAGGAACATCAGGATAAAATCGGGGATCCTGATTTTTTCGCTGTCATAGATCCTGAGAGTGACGTACAGAAACGCCAGCGCGAAAAATACGAGCGTCGCGTACATTCTCAGGTAAACCGTAGTAGTGATACAGGCGATACTCAGCGCGTACCCTCCGAGAGCGATAAGAGCGTAGAGATTGTTGTTCGTGACCCGCTTGCCGATAAGATACAGCAAAATAAGCGAGCAGGTCATCATCACAATGTTGATGCCGAAAATCAGATATTTGCTGAATACCCCCGGAAAGAACGAGCATACCGTGTGCACCAGAAAATACCAGAACGGCGGATGCGACGCGTCGATAACCTGATTTTTGTAGGCGTTATCGTAATCAAAACGGTGCTCGCCCGTGGTGAGATATTCGCTGAAATCCTCGGGAGAATTCCAGCCGCCGTCGGTATTGAGCTGCTTTGAGGAATTGGCGAGGTTGTACGCCAGAAGCTCGTCCTCGTGGTAGCCCTGCTTCATACCGATATAGAACACGCTGATCGCCAGACTTATGATAATAATTACAGCCACAACTATCCGTGAAGCCCTGTTGCTTATATTCATAATATCCTCCGTTAAATAATTTCCTATAGATAATATTATTTTACACTATCGGCGCGGAAACTGCAACAGTTTTCTTATAAAACGCAAAAACACCCCCCGCCGTCGGCGTGAGGTATCTTTGTACAATATATAATAATGGAATATGGAATAGCTTATTTATACGGTATTGCCTTGAATTAAGCGGTTCTCATAATGTAGTTCTGCGGGTCAACAAAGAGAGTCATATGGACCTTAGCTGTCTTTGTGTCGCTGACCTTGTACTTGAGTGTGAGCTTTGTGAGGCCGTAGGATACACCCTTGAACTTGAAGGTGTACTTGTGAGACTTGAAGTCGTAAGCACATTTTACCTTGATGTTCTTATTATCAGCCTTGAAGCTCCAGTCGTAGCCCTTTGAGCACTTGCCCAAAGCCTTGAAGTAGTAAGCGTTTGAGAAAACGTTTAAATGTGTTGTCTTTTCCGAGAAACCTGTTGATACGGGCTTGTTAGTTGTAGCGGCGTTAGCTCTGAGTGATGAAATAGCGAAGCCTGACGATACAGCCAGTACGATTCCTAAGATTGCCGCGATGATTGTTGTTTTGAAAGTGTTGTTTTTCATTTCCGATATCCCCTTTTGTGTTTCTTAATTATTTGTTTAGTTGGTTGATTAGTTAGTTGATTAACCTGTTGTGCCATTAATATATCATATGAATTTAAGTTTGTCAACCCTTTTTTGAAAATTTTTTAAAATTTTTTAAAAAAAGCTTTAAAAGAGCGCTGACTCTCCCCCTGTTTTTACAGTCAAAAAAATCTGTTTTTTCTTTTATATATATTATCCCGTGTCGGATTGTGGTATAATATTTGGTTGTATGGTATACACAGGAGGTCTGTTTATGAAAATTGGATTTGATAACAACAAGTATCTTGAAATGCAGTCACAGCATATCCGCGACAGAATCGCCAAGTTCGGCGACAAGCTCTACCTTGAATTCGGCGGCAAGCTCTTTGACGACTACCACGCCTCACGAGTCCTGCCCGGCTTTAAGCCCGACTCCAAGCTCCAGATGCTTATGCAGCTCAAGGACGAGGCTGAGATCGTAATTGTAATCAACGCGGACGATATTGAGAAAAATAAGGTCAGGGGCGACCTCGGAATCACCTATGATCTGGACGTGCTCAGGCTCATCGACGTTTTCCGCAGCCGCGGACTCTACGTTGGCTCGGTAGTTCTGACGCGTTTTGCAGATCAGCCCACTGCCGTTAAGTTTGAAAAACACCTCACCGAAAACGGAATCAGCGTGTACCACCACTATTCTATCCCCAACTATCCGACAGACGTTGACCTCATAGTCAGCGACAAGGGCTACGGCAAGAATGATTATGTCGAGACCTCGCGCAAGCTGGTCGTAATCACCGCACCCGGTCCGGGCTCGGGCAAGATGGCCGTATGTCTTTCACAGCTTTACCATGAGCACAAGCACGGCGTTAAGGCGGGTTACGCTAAGTTTGAGACCTTCCCTATCTGGAATATTCCGCTCAAGCACCCCGTCAACGTAGCCTATGAGGCGGCGACGGCAGACCTCAACGACGTCAATATGATTGACCCGTTCCACCTTGAAGCCTACGGCAAAACTACTGTCAACTACAACAGGGATATTGAGATTTTCCCTGTTCTTAATACGATGTTCGAGCTTATCCTCGGCAAGTCGCCCTATAAATCTCCGACCGATATGGGCGTAAATATGGCGGGCAACTGCATTATTGACGACGAGGCTGTATGCTACGCCGCTAATCAGGAGATCATCCGTCGCTACTACACCGCTCTGTGCAATCAGACAAAGGGCGTAGGTCACAGCGATGAGGCATACAAGATCGGACTGCTTATGAAGCAGAGTAAGCTCAAGACGAGTGACAGACCCGTAATCGAGCCTGCGCTCGCAAAGGCTAAGGAGACCGGCGCTCCCGCGGCAGCAATCGAGCTTCACGACGGCAGGATCATCACAGGTAAGACCACTAACCTGCTCGGTGCCTGCTCAGCTATGCTGCTAAACGCTCTCAAATCGCTCGCGAATATTCCCGACGGAGTTGAGCTGCTTGACGCGTCGGTAATCGAGCCCATCCAGAAGCTCAAGGTAGGCAGCTTCGGCTCAAACAATCCCAGACTCCACACAGATGAGATTCTGATAGCGCTGTCGATGTCGGCGGTGACGAATCCGACGGCGAAGCTCGCTATGGAACAGATCCACAGTCTGCGCGACACTGACGCTCACGCGACCGTAATCCTCTCCGAAACCGATACTCGTATACTTAAAAAGCTCGGAATCAGACTGACGACTGAGCCTTCATACGAAACTCAGAGATTGTTCAGAAAGTAATTTTTATTTCGAGCATACAGGTTGATATAAATTTAGCCTTATGTTCCCGACAGAAGCTTAACTTCCACAGGGAACGTAAGGCTGTTCCTTTTATAACGTTTCTTCGCAAAAAGACGGTATCTGAAATTACAGATACCGTCGTTTGTTTTATCCTATTTTCTTATTAACAACATTCCACGCAAGCGGAATGACCCTCAATTTATTTGTCTTTCGCTCCAGCTGAAAAACCGAGCCTGAGTTCGTGTTGAAGTAGAGATATTTTTCTCCGTAATAATATACCGAGTCGGCGTTGATATCAAGATATTTGCGGATTTTCATTTCCTTATCGGACACGTAGACCCCGTCCTTAAAACAGTAATAAACCTTGCCGTCCATAAGAAACGCGACGTTGTACGGCTCTTCCGTGTTCAGCACTTCCTCAGTTTTCTTTTCGCTGAGGCTGTACCTTGTTATCCCGTCGTACATAGAACAATAAATGTATCCTTCGGTATAGAAAAGGTCATCGCTGTAATCATCAAGATATGTAAGCCTTTCGGGTTCCGACTTTTTCTTTGCGTCATACTTATAAAGAGAATCGCTGTCGGTCACAAAATAGACGGTTGAGCCGTCAACGCAATAGCCGCGCGCGCTGTAATCCGCTTTCTTAAACACTTTGGCAAGGCGGTACGGCTTTTCACCGTTATAGGAAATCATCAGGTCGGATTTTTCTTCGCTGATTTCTTTAAGCCCAACCTTGAGCAAGCCTCCGCTGAAGCTGTCAAGCTCGTCAGCAGTCGCCTCATCAGGCAAATCCTCAACCTTCTCAGCCGACAATCCGTCGATACGATATAATTTTGCGTCGTATATATCAGATACGGTCAAATACAGCTTGTCATCCTGTTCAAAAAGGTTGCCCAATGAAGCAAACAATTGCTTTCTCCCGTCGCAATTCTTGACACGCTCAACGCCGTTTTCGTCCGCCGCGTAAAGCCCTTCATAGTTCGTTCCGAGTATCGAGACAGCGTACAGTCTGCCGTCGTGATAAATAATATTATTATTGACGTTTTTGTAAGACTGCTCAATAACGGCTTTCTTTGCCGGAGCCTCGGTAAAGGACTTGGCGTTCTCGGTACCGCACGAGCAGAACAGAATCGCCGCGGTTAAGATTAAAACAATTGTCAATATGGATTTTTTGTTAATCATTTTTATCCCCCTATAATATAGACGATACAAATCGCCGAACCTAGAGTAGATTTTAAAAATTTTGTACCAATTATTATAATGCCGGTTCTTGATGATCAGCGGATAGTCCTTACATAATTATTTTCTAAATCATATCACCGCGAGAAGCGTAAGTCAATAGATTTGTATCGAAAAAGAGCCGTCCGCGTAATCGGACGACTCTGTATGGAAATCGGTTTAAGCCGGTGTAAAGCAATAAAAGGAGGGAAAATTCTTACTACCCTTACCGTAAACCGTGGATATCATATTATTCCTGACCGGGTACTCAGGGTAAAAGGAGTAATCTAACTCGCGCATTAAACGGAGCAATTTTGTCGCTTTGCGGCTTGTCAAGCATCAGCAGGCGCCAGCCTGCTAATACTTTCCGCACCGCAAATCGTCTAAAATTTCAACCGTTTAATGTCATAATGAGTTTTGCCGAGGCAGGTTTTCGTCTAACCGCGGCAAAAGCACAGGAAACCCTGACGGGTTTCCGAGCATTTTAACAAAGGTAAGGCGGAAAACTGTTCGGCAAAACCGCGATTTAGATTTCTTCTTTTACCCTAGGGAGAGCCTCGATGCCCGCCTTTAAGTCCTCGTCAGTCGGGATGTAGTCGGACATTTCGCCGTCGTTGTACTTCTGATAAGCAACGAGGTCGAAGTAGCCTGTGCCTGTAAGTCCGAAGAGGATAGTCTTTTCCTCGCCTGTCTCCTTGCACTTGAGAGCCTCGTCGATAGCTACGCGGATCGCGTGTGAGCTCTCGGGAGCGGGCAGGATACCCTCTATTCTCGCGAACTGCTCGGCTGCCTCGAATACAGATGTCTGCTCGACGGAGGTAGCCTCCATATAGCCGTCGTGATAAAGCTGGCTGAGTGTTGAGCTCATACCGTGGAATCTCAGTCCGCCCGCGTGGTTAGCGGAGGGAA
>CACYDB010000222.1 GCA_902773035.1 uncultured Ruminococcus sp.
CACAATTGACGGCGGAACCTACACGATCACAGGCTGGGGCGACGAAAGCACCGAAAACAAACTGACAGGTAAATGGACAGCTCCCGCCACAACCGCCGCACCGACAACAACTGCGGCTCCCACTACAACGGCAGCTCCTACTACCACAGCGGCACCGACAACTACAGCGGCACCTACAATCACCGCTGCGCCCACTACAACAGCGGCACCGACAACTACAGCGGCTCCCACAACAACCGCCGCGCCCACTACAACAGTAGCACCAACAACGACAGCGGCTCCCACAACAACCGCCGCTCCCACTACAACAGTAGCACCAACAACGACAGCCGCACCCACCACTACAGCTCAGACAGGCAAGACTGCATACCTCTCCGCGCCCTCTCCCTTCACTCAGGGCGTAGAAGTCTGGTACGCGTACACATGGAACACTGCAGGCAATAAGTGGGTTAAGATTGAAAACAATATGGCGGCAGGACTTTACGATAACGTAATCTTCGCCCGTCTCAATCCGAATCCTGAAAACAATGTTGTCGTACCCTCATGGGACGCAGTATGGAACCAGACCTCAGACCTCACCACAATTGACTGCGGAACCTATACAATCACAGGCTGGGGCGACGAATCCACCGAAAACAAGCTGACAGGTGTCTGGACAAACGCCCCGACCACCGCTCCCACAACCGCTCAGCCCACCACAGCCGAACCCACATCCACAACTTCCCCGACAGTCGCCGCGGTCATTGAGTACAATCATTACAGCGTTGAAGCCGACGGAAGCGAAAGAGTCATCTACATCACCAAGGATGCGACCATCCCCTCAGGCGAACTCAGCGAAGCTCAGCTCAAAGCGATCGCCGAAGAAAATATGCCGTCGTTCAGGGATATGTACTATTCCTTCTCGATTGATTTCATTACAACCGAAATTATCGGCGAGAAAACAGTAATCCATGTTGAGCTCAAAAAAACAGCCAAAACCTATACCGTTCACTACGAGAACGGCGACATCTCAGAGGATTACACCCGAGGCTTCCTCGAGTATCTGACTCTCACCTCCGACCACGTAACAACCTTCCTCATCGACGGAGTTCCCGTCAAGCGTGGAACCTCACTCGGCTTGTACGCAAGCGGAAACATTGACGTCACCACCGACGATGATGAAGTGATCGGCAACACATCCTCTATCATTCTCACAAACTCAACAGTTGACTACAACTATATTCAGTTTGAAATGCTCGCGGGAGCCACCGTTACGCAGAACAACTTCTCGCGTATGGGCGTCGCGTATTCCAAGAGCAAGAGAAGCGTCGCAGATCTCGAAACCGCAATTAATACCTACACAAGCGGCAACGGAATTTATGACAAAATCGGCGTCCACAATTCAACAGTTAATACGCCGAATTCCTCGGGAATGTATCAGTTCAGATTCAATCCATATCTGAATGTCAGCCTTGCCGACGACAGCACTCTCTACTTCTACTCCTTTGTCGTCACAAAGAACGACGGAATAATCATCACCGATGATCCGATTTCCGTAAAGGTAAGCTCGATCCTTAGCTGATACAAAGCTTGACATTAAGTAAATATAAATATAAAATAATGACGGAGAGTTTTCTCCGTCATTATTCTTTTTCGGGACTGTTACTATGAACAATACTGCAATAGCCGCAATTTCCACCGCTCAGGGCGAGGGTGGAATAGGCGTGATCCGTATCAGCGGCGATAATTCATTCGCAATTGCCGACAAGGTCTTTGAGTCGATCTCAGGCAAAACTCTTTCCTCTATGAAGGGCTACACCGCCGCGTTCGGATATATAAAAAATAATAACGAAAAGGTAGACGAGGCGATAGCCACGGTTTTCCGCGCGCCTCACAGCTACACAGGCGAGAACGTCGTTGAGCTGTCCTGCCACGGCGGACTTTTCATAACTCGCGAGGTACTCCGCCTTGTGCTTGAAAACGGAGCCCAACCTGCTCAGGCGGGCGAGTTCACAAAGCGAGCCTTTCTCAACGGCAAGCTCGACCTCACCGAAGCCGAGGCCGTAATCGACATAATCTCCGCCAAGAGCAGAGCCGCCGCGAGAGCCGCAATTCTCGCCAAGGACGGCGCTCTCTGGAAAAAGATAACCTCAATCAAATCGAAGCTTATTTCAACCGCCGCGCATCTCAGCGCGTGGGCTGACTATCCCGATGAGGATATCGAGGAAGTGAGCGAGGACTCCCTCAGCCTTACACTCAGCGAGTGTATCGCCGAGCTCAACGCGCTTCTCTCAACCTTCGATAAGGGGCAGACAATCAAGGAAGGCATAGACACCGTTATCGCGGGCAAGCCCAACACAGGCAAAAGCACTCTTATGAACCTGCTCACAGGCAAAAACCGCAGTATCGTTACCGACATCCCGGGCACGACGCGTGACGTAATAGAGGAAACCGTCCTCGTCGGCGATATAATCCTCCGTCTCAGCGACACCGCGGGCATAAGGGAAACAGGCGACGCGGTCGAAAAAATCGGCGTCGATATAGCCAAAAACAGAGTCAATACCTGCGGACTGATTCTCGCCGTGTTCGACAGCAGTAAGCCCCTTGAGGACGACGACAAAGCCCTGCTCGACAGCATAGGGCAGACCCCGGCAGTCGCGATAATCAACAAAACCGACCTCGAAAGCGTAATCGACGAGGAATTTATCAAAGCAAAAACAAAGAACGTCGTCAAAATCTCAGCCAAAAACGGCGAGGGCTACGACGACCTTGTAAAGATCATAACCGAAATCGCGGGAACTGACAACTTCAACGCCAGCGAGGGAATCCTCTCAAACGAGCGACAGCGTCTCGCCGTACTCAAAGCGCGCGACTCTCTGGACGAAACCCTCGCAGCGCTTTCCGCGGGAATGACCTTCGACGCCGTAAACGTCGGGATAGAGGAAGCGATAGAAAGCATCCTCGAGCTCACGGGCGAGAGGGTGAGCGACGTAGTAGTGGACAATGTGTTCCATAACTTCTGCGTCGGTAAATGATTTATATATTTATCTACTTATATAAACAGGTGATTAAATGAACTATAAAGCCGGAGAATTTGAGGTAGCCGTAATCGGCGCGGGACACGCGGGAATAGAAGCCGCGCTCGCCGCCGCCAGACTCGGATGCCGAACCGTAATTTTTACAATCAATATGGACGCCGTCGGCAACTGTCCCTGCAATCCGTCAATCGGCGGCACAGCCAAGGGACACCTCGTCCGCGAGATAGACGCCCTCGGCGGCGAAATGGGCAGAACAGCCGACGAGTGCTTTCTCCAGAGCCGAATGCTCAACAGGGGAAAGGGTCCCGCCGTTCATTCACTGCGAGCCCAGATCGATCGCCGCAAATACTCCGACACAATGAAGCACAAGCTCGAGCTCCAGCAAAACCTCGAGCTTCATCAGGCGGAAATAACGGGAATCAAGCAGACCGACTCGGGCTACATTCTCACAACCCGAATGCTCGCCGAGTACGACGTCAAAGCCGTGATCATCGCCACAGGCACCTACCTCGGCGGCAGAATCTTCATCGGCGAGGTAAACTACGAGAGCGGACCCGACGGAACCTTCCCCGCAGCGTTCCTCGGTCAGAGCTTAAAGGAGCTCGGACTACCGCTTCGCCGCTTCAAGACAGGCACACCCGCCAGAGTGCTCAGAAGCTCCATCGACTTTTCCGACCTCGAGGAACAGCACGGCGACGATCCGCCGATACCCTTTTCCTACGATACCGAGGATATGGGAGACAATAAGGTGATCTGCCACATCAGCTGGACAAATGAAAAAACAAAAGAAATAATACTTAAGAACATCCACCGCTCACCGCTCTACGCGGGCGACATTGAGGGAGTAGGACCGCGCTATTGCCCGAGCTTAGAGGACAAAATCGTCCGATTCAGCGAAAAGAAACGCCATCAGCTCTTTATCGAGCCCTGCGGACTTGACACAGAGGAAATGTACCTGCAAGGTATGAGCTCATCCTTGCCCGAGGAGGTTCAAATCAAGTTCTACCACACGATCAAGGGCTTGGAAAACGCCGTCATAATGCGGCCCGCCTACGCGATTGAATACGACTGCGTAGACCCGACCGAGATGAACGCGACTCTCGAATTTAAACGCTTCAAGGGGCTCTACGGCGCGGGACAGTTCAACGGAAGCTCAGGCTATGAGGAAGCCGCCGCTCAGGGACTTGTCGCGGGAATCAACGCGGCTTTAAAAATCAAGGGCAAGGAACCTCTGATTCTCGAACGCTCAGGCTCCTATATCGGAACCCTCATTGACGACCTCGTAACAAAGGGTGCCAACGAGCCGTACAGAATGATGACCTCCCGAAGCGAGTACCGCCTCATTCTCCGTCAGGACAACGCCGACGTAAGACTCACGCCCCTCGGCAGAGAAATCGGACTTATCTCCGACGAGCGTTTTGAAAAGTTCAACCGCAAGCAAGCCCTCAAAGCCGAGGAGCTGAAGCGAATCCAAAAGACCGTAATTCCCCCGGGGGATGAGATAAACAACATACTTGTTTCACGTGAAACATCTCCGCTCACCACAGGCGCTAAGCTTATAGAGCTTCTCCGCCGTCCGCAGATAAGCTACGCGGATCTTGCGCCGATTGATAAAACCCGACCCGAGCTCGATGCCAACATCTTTGAGCAGGTCGAGATAGAAGTCAAGTACGAGGGCTATATCGAAAAGCAGCTTCGTCAGGTAGAGCAGCTACGCAAGCTCGAGAACAAAAAGCTCCCCTCCGACTTCGACTACACCGAGCTCAACGGACTAAGGCTCGAGGCTCAGGAAAAGCTCAACAAAATCAAGCCGTCAAGCATAGGGCAGGCGTCAAGAATTTCGGGAGTATCTCCCGCCGACGTCAACGTCCTGCTCATCTGGCTTTCGTCCAAGAGGAACGATAAATGAAAAATCTTGTAAAAAGCGAATGTAAGAAAATCGGCATAGAGCTCTCCGATATTCAGGCGGAGCAGTTTGAACGCTACTACGAATTACTCATAGAGTGGAACGAAAAAATCAACCTCACCCGAATCACAGACAGGGAGGAGGTAGCGCTCAAGCATTTTGCCGACAGCCTGACTCTTGCAAAGCACTATGAAATTAAACAGAACGCGAAGGTGATCGACGTAGGCACGGGAGCGGGCTTCCCGGGAATACCTCTAAAAATTCTCAGACCTGACATCAGCCTGACTTTACTCGACAGCCTTAACAAACGCCTCAACTTTCTAAGTACAGTATGCGCAGAGATCGGGATCGACGCGGAGCTTGTCCATTCCAGAGCAGAGGACGGCGGAAGAAACCCGAAGCTCAGAGAAAGCTTCGACCTCGCGGTATCGCGCGCAGTCGCCAGACTTAACGTCCTAAGCGAATACTGCCTGCCCTTTGTAAAGGTCGGCGGAGCCTTCGCCGCGATGAAGGGGCCCGACGCCGAAGAAGAAATCAAAGAAGCAGAAAACGCCGTCAAAATACTCGGCGGTAAAACTATAAAATCCGACTTCTTCGAGCTCGGCTCGGCAGGAGGCAGAACAATCGTTATTGCGGAAAAGCTCTCAAAAACCCCAAGAGCCTATCCGCGCCAAAGCTCAAAAATAAAATCAAAGCCATTATAAACAGGAGAAACCGACAATTTAACGTCGGTTTCTTTTTTATAATCTAAAACATTATATAATAATCGCTCAGGCTTCGACACTTTCTTTGAGCGCGCTGTGATATTATATAGTCACAGAGGGAGACAAGCCCTCCGCAAACGAGGTGATAAAATGAATTACCTTTTAAAAAGCGATAACAGAGTAGTGGAAATCCCAACAGTAAAGATTCGCCCCAACAGAACTCAGCCGCGAAAAATCTTTGACGAGGAAAAGCTCCGCGACCTCGCAAGGTCGATCGAAGAAAACGGAGTCCTCCAGCCGCTGACGGTCAGGAAGGTATCCCAGTCCGAGTACGAGCTCATAGCAGGGGAGAGAAGACTCCGCGCCTCCGTGATAGCAGGCTTTTCAAAGGTGCCGTGCATTATAGTAAAGTGCAACGACCGCGAGTCCGCGATGCTCGCCCTGCTCGAAAACCTCCAGCGGTGCGACCTCGGAATGTTTGAGGAGGCGAGAGGAATCTCCCGTCTGATCCGCCGCTACGGAATAACTCAGGAGCAGGCGGCGGGAAAGCTCGGCAAAAGTCAGAGCACAATAGCCAACAAGCTTCGCCTGCTGAATCTGACTTATGACGAACAGGATTGGATCGTTCAGGCAGGGCTTACGGAAAGACACGCCAGAGCGCTGCTGAGAATCTATGACCAAGGTTTAAGACGAGAGGCTCTCTCAAAGATAATCGCGGGACATCTCAACGTCACTCAGAGCGAAGAGCTGATCGACGAGCTTCTGTACAACTCGGGAGCGGCAGAAAAAGCTCCCAAGGGCAGCCGCAGAGTTGTAATAAAGGATGTGCGAATTTTCATCAACACAATCAACAAGGCGATTGAAACTATGAAGCTCGCGGGAATCAACGCCGAATGTAAGCACAGGGACAGCGGCGACTTTATCGAGTACACTGTCCGTATTCCCAAGAGCAGAGCCGAGAAATCGGCATAAACAGCTTTCCACGCGGACGCCCTGCGTCCGCCACTCATACCCATTTCCTTATCTAAACCCCTTGCCGAGACCGTGCCTATATTGGCGCGGTCTTTGGCTTATACTGTTTCACGTGAAACAATTTTTAAAAAATAGAATAAAACTCAAAAAAACACTTTAAATTTTCATTGTTTTATGGTACAATTTTCTACAGAACTATGAAATAAAAGGTGATTTTTTGTCTAAAGTAATTGCAATCGCAAACCAGAAGGGCGGAGTCGGTAAAACCACAACCGCGGTAAACCTTGCTGCTTGCCTGGGCGCGATGGGAAAACGCGTCCTGCTGATTGACGTTGACCCCCAGGGCAACGCCACCAGCGGTGTAGCTGTTGATAAGCGACAGCTCACAAAATCTACATACGATTTGCTTGTGGACGATATAAAGGTTGAGGAGTGCCTGTTCGCGACTCAGTATCAAAACCTTCATATCCTGCCAAGCTCGCTTGACTTGGCGGCGGCGGAGCTCGAAATCGCGGATAAACCTCACCGCGAGTCACTGCTCAAAAACGCTGTTCTGCCCGTTAAGTACAACTACGACTACATCATTATCGACTGTCCGCCGTCGCTCGGACTTATCACTGCGAACGCGCTGACAATGGCTGACAGTATTCTCGTACCGATTCAGTGCGAGTATTATGCGCTCGAGGGACTGTCACAGCTTATGAGCACAGTCCGCAGGGTAAAGCGTCAGTACAACGATTCCTTAGAGATCGAGGGAGTGCTGCTCACAATGTACGACGGCAGACTCAACCTCACTCAGCAGGTTGTAGAGGAAGTTAAAAAGTTCTTTCCGCGCAAGGTTTTCGCGACCGTTATTCCGCGCGGAGTCAGGTTATCGGAGGCGCCGTCCTTCGGTATGCCCGTAATATACTACGACAAATCCTGCAAGGGAGCCGCCGCTTACAGCGAGCTCGCCGCGGAGATTGTCGGAAAAGAGAGGTGAGGGGTAATTGGCTAAGCAGAAAAGAGGTCTGGGCAAGGGTCTCGGCGCGATTTTTATAGAGAACGAAACCGAGGACAGCTCAGCCAAGGTTACGCTCAAAATATCCGAGATACAGCCTAACAGAGAACAGCCCCGCCGTGACTTTGACGAGGAGAGCCTTGCAAGCCTTGCCGAAAGCATAAAAGAGCACGGACTTATCCAGCCTATTCTCGTCCGACCGCTTTTAGAGGGCGGCTATCAGATCGTAGCGGGAGAGAGACGTTACCGCGCCTGTCAGCTCGCGGGGATAACGGAGGTTCCCGTATCGATCCGTGAGCTCACCGAGCAGGAAACAATGGAGATCGCTCTGATTGAGAACTTACAGAGAGAAAATCTTAATCCGCTTGAAGAAGCCCTCGGCTACAAAAGACTTATGGACGAATACGATATGACTCAGGAGGAGGTCGCCGAGGTAGTCGGCAAATCACGCTCAGCCGTCGCGAACACGCTGAGACTTCTCAACCTTCCCGAGCCGCTGACCGTTATGCTAAAGGACGGAGTGCTCAGCGCGGGTCACGCGAGAGCGCTTCTGACATTTGACAACGTTGACGATATGCTCAAGGCGGCGCATGAAATCGAGAGAACGGATATGTCTGTCCGCGAAATCGAAAAGCTCGCCAAAAAGCAGAGAAAAGAAAAAGTTGAACCGAAGCCCGTCAAGGTTCCGTCCTACTATAAAATGGTTGAACAGACTTTGTCGGAATACCTCGGAAAAAAGGTAAAGGTAAATCCGCTGAAAAACAAAAAGGGCGGAACACTTTCAATAGAATTTTACAGCGACGACGACTTGAAGGATTTAGCCGCGAAGCTGGGAGAATAAGGAGTACATTATGATCGATATTAAATTTTTAAGAGAAAACCCCGAAGTTGTTAAGGAAAATATAAAGAAAAAGTTTCAGGACGATAAGCTCGGACTTGTTGACGAGGTAATCGAGCTTGACAAGCAGAGCAGAGAGGCTAAGGGTAAAGCCGACAGTCTCAGAGCTAACAGAAACAAGCTCTCAAAGCAGATCGGCGCTCTCTACGCTCAGGGCAAGCGCGATGAGGCGGAGGAGCTCAAGAAGGAGGTTTCCGCTCAGGGCGCCGAGCTCGAGGCGCTTGAGGCTCAGGAGGACAGACTCTCCAAAAAGGTAACTGACATTATGATGAGAATCCCGAACATCATCGACCCCTGCGTTCCCATCGGTAAGGACGACACAGAGAACGTTGAGGTTGAGCGTTTCGGCGAGCCCGTTGTACCCGAGTTTGAGGTTCCTTATCACACCGAGATCATGGAGAAGTTCGACGGTATCGACCTCGACTCAGCCCGTAAGGTTGCGGGCAACGGCTTCTACTATCTTATGGGCGATATCGCCAGACTTCACAGCGCGGTGATCTCATACGCGCGTGACTTTATGATCAACCGCGGCTTTACATACTGCGTACCGCCGTTTATGATCCGCTCCAACGTTGTAACGGGCGTTATGAGCTTTGCCGAGATGGACGCTATGATGTACAAGATTGAGGGCGAGGACCTCTATCTTATCGGTACCTCCGAGCACAGTATGATCGGCAAATTCATTGACACAATGGTCAGGGAGGATGAGCTTCCGAAAACTCTCACAAGCTATTCGCCCTGCTTCAGAAAAGAGAAGGGCGCTCACGGAATCGAGGAGCGCGGCGTTTACAGGATCCACCAGTTTGAAAAGCAGGAGATG
>CACYDB010000223.1 GCA_902773035.1 uncultured Ruminococcus sp.
CAGCTTGTCATCAGAAGATAAGTCATTTTCTCCTTTTTTACAATAATATGGTTTTCCGCAAGCTTTAAAAAAACCAAATATCTTTTTGCAACCGGCAACATAAAAAGCTACGATGTCATTTTCTTTGACCTTGGAAATATCAGCAATCATACTGGTGAAAATTTTTTCTTTTGAGCTTGCCGTCTGTTCGGTTTTATTTTCCAAAATAAAATCAGGAATGTTTGTTGAGTAACCTGTTCCTGCAAACATATACTCCAAATGTATTTTAAATGTATTTTCATTTACAATAAAAATGTGTGTCATCTATCAATCACCCCGTATTATTCTATCATTTGTATTTAACTGTTTCAATACCAAGTTAAAGATATAATTAGAAACCTTTCAATTCTCTTGCTTGATCACGTTTTGACTCTTCAAGATAATCATCGCATATTCGCATCAAAATAGACGCTGTTATTGGGTAAGCAACTTGTATTTTATCAGCTTGTAGTTTATATTGCTCTGCTATTCTTTTCTCTTCTTTCCCAGCTGTAAGTGTATGTACTCCACGTTGATTTTGTTTTTCTATAATAAAATTATTCTCCAACGTATCAGAATGAGCTTTTTCGAATATTTCGCGTACACATTCGGCGGGCCATATTCCATCTTTTCCATCGGGAGAATAAGAAAGTATCTTTCCTAAGACAGTATCGTGAGAGATCGTATATTTATTGCTTTTCGCCAATGCATTTGTTTCTTCGATCCACTTATAGAATTTAGTTTCATCAATTGAATGGTCGCAAACAGAATACCCAGGAATTCTATGGACACGTTCCAATGCAGTATAAGCTATTTCAGCAAAATGTGTTTGTTGTGAAGATTTAGTTGTTATTTCATCTGTATCTGATAATGTCAAATAAAACTTCAAAAAACATACGCAAGAAGAGGTATTATTACTTTACAAAAAAATCATTAAGCGCTATACTACGACTGGAGGTGAAACATATGAACGGTGTAATTTACGCACGCTATTCCTCAGATAATCAGCGCGAGGAAAGCATTGAAGGTCAAATCCGTGAATGTACGGCATATGCTGAGAAAAATGGAATCAGTTTAATCAGCACATATATTGACCGCGCTTTGACCGCAAAAACCGACCATCGTCCTAACTTTCAGAAAATGATTAAGGACAGTGAAAAACACAACTTTGATTATATTATCGTATGGAAGCTCGACAGGTTTGCGCGCAACAGATACGATTCAGCTCACTATAAAGCATTCCTGAAAAAGCACGGCGTTAAAGTTATCTCCGCAACCGAGGCTATCTCAGAAGGCGCGGAAGGTATAATTCTTGAATCTGTGCTTGAGGGTATGGCTGAGTATTACTCGGTTGAACTGGCTGAAAAGGTTATACGAGGACAAACAGAAAATGCTCTTAAATGTAAATTTAACGGCGGCACAGTTCCCTTTGGCTATATAATAGATGAAACCAAACACTTTCAGATAGACCCTAAAACCGCTCCTCTTGTACTTGAAGTCTACAAAAAATATGACCAAGGTATGACAATGACAAAAATTGCCGAGGAGTTTAATAACAAGGGAATAAAAAATGTTTGGGGCTCAAAGTTTAATGTTAACTCAATCTCAAAAATTCTAACTAACAGAAGGTATATAGGCGAATACAGATACAGAGATGTCGTAATTCCTGATGGTATTCCCTCTATTGTTCCTAAAGATTTGTTCGATAAGATCCAACAGCAGATTGAGAAAAACAAAAAAGCTCCCGCGCGATACAAGGCAGAAGCCGACTATATACTCACCACAAAGCTGTATTGCGGAAAATGTATGTCATTTATGGTCGGTGAAAGCGGCACCAGCCGCAACTCCACAACCTACCGATATTACAAGTGTATAACAGCGAAGCGCAAGAAAGGCTGCGATAAAAAAGCAGTCAAGAAAGACTGGATCGAGGATATTGTTATTAAACAAGTTCTGAAAGCAATTTGGGATGATGATCTCATTGAAGAGCTCACCGATATGGTAATGAGACTTCAAGATGAAGAAAGCACAACCCTTCCATTACTCTACAAGCAACTATCTGAAACAGAAAAAGGAATAAGCAATCTACTGAACGCGATTCAACAAGGAATAATTACCCCCTCGACAAAGAAAAGGCTTGAAGAGTTGGAAGCTCAAAAGTCGGACATTGAAATAAATATCACAAAAGAAAAAGCACAAAAACCAACGCTTACAAGAGAACAAATAAGATTTTGGTTCGAGCGTTTCAGAAAACTTAACGCCAATAATATAAACCATAGAAAGAGAATGGTAGATTGCTTCGTAAATTCAGTTATTCTTTATGATGACAGAATAGAATTCTACTTCAATTTCAAGGAAGGAGCAAATACTCTTACTATCGAAGAGTTATCAAATAGTTCGGATATGGTTGGCTCTGCCCCACCAACAAAAAAGGTACCCAAATGGGTACCTTTTTTGTTGCCTCGAGGGTGGATTCGAAAGGGCGTTAAGAAAATGTCCCGGTGGGACATTTTTAGCCCGTTGGGATTGCAGCCCGGTTTGAACTCGTATATGTACGCAAGGTTCGAGATGACCTTTTCTCATAAACCAAACACAACCCTCTCCCACCCCACCGATATAGCAAGGCTTCCTTAACGCAAGTCTTTCTTGTTGCCTCGAGGGTGGATTCGAAAGCTTCTCGGCTAACTTTGCTTCGCAAGCCGAATGGTTACTGTCAGTTTCGCCGTTCATTAATTCTTTTGTTATATTCTGACGTTTTCAAAGGCGGATTTGGCTCTCGGGGCTCCCGAGCGCAAAACCGCGGAGACGCAGCTGACGCCTCCGCGGTTTTATCTTATTTGATTTTGATTCTCACCGTCTTTGCAACTGTTTTCTGCTTATAATCAGAGTTACCCTTGGCGGTGATTTTCACTTTTATCCTATAGCTGCCTTTAGCGACAATGCCCTTATTTATCGTAATCACGCCCTTGTTGCTGATTTTCAAAAGCTTTTTCAGCTTTTTAGGCGCGCTTATGATTTTGCACGTCACCTTGCCCTTGGCGTTCTTTATCGTCAGAGCCTTGACCTTTTGCTTTTTATTCGCGAGCTTTGAAGCGCTGACCGTCTTTTTCCTGACCGTCACCTTAATGGTATTTGCCTTTTTGACTTTATCAGCTTTCGGCGCCTGAGTCGCGGGCTGAGTCACCTCGGGCTCGAACGGCGACAGCTCAAACCACGGCTTCGGAGTACCGTTGCCAAGCTTGATCGTAAACGCCTGAATTTCACCGTCGCTCACATCATTGGCGACAAAGGAGTTCCTCGAGTTCAGATTATCGGACTTGCCCCAGTAGTAAAACTCCTCTTCCTCAACGGGCTCCATTATATTGAAGCCTACGAACGCGCCGGGAAGCGTCGTACCCGTTAGTCTTGAGCCGTGAAGCTCATTATTGAATGAATATTCGCTCGGCTTAACTGTATCGGTCTTGGGATCATAGTCGAAGGTATCGCCGAGTCCGAAGCAGTACGCGCCCGTACAGAAAACGCCGTCCTTATCGTAGCCAACGTTACCAAAGTAGGTCTGCTTCGAGGAAGTGACGGTGAGAGCGGTCGTATCCTCATCGCCGCTCTTGAGAGTCACGGAGGAATTTTTCCATTCCCTGCCGTCGAAAATAATGATCTGCGGAATTTTCTCGTCAGCCTGAGCGCCGTAAACTCCCACGAGCTTACCGCGGCACTCGATGAATTTTGTATACGCTCTCGCCGTCGGAAGCTTGAAATCCGTTTTCTCAAGCTTGCCGCCCTTGAGAATGAACATATCCTTTGAGAACGCCTTGCAGTCAATATCGTGACCGCCGATAACGTAGATACTGCCCATAAACTCAGCGACCGACGCGCCGAAGATATTCTCCTCGTCAAGTTCGCCGTAATCATAAAGCTTATCCCTTGCGATATCGTAACAGCCTACCATACTGTCATAGCCGATAACCTTTCCGCCGAGCTCCGAGATGAACTCAAAGAAGGCGGTGAAAAAGATTTTTCCGTCATAATAAACAGCCGACTGAATAACAGCCTTTCCGTCCTCTACCCTTTCGATTTTGTCGAAGTTGATCGTAAACATTCCGGGTCTGTACTCATAGGACTTCGTCGCGGCGTTATAGCCGATGACTCCCGCGGTGTTTGTATTGTCGATAAAGAAAGCGATGTCGCCCGCGTTGACGGTAATGCCGCGCGAGGTATCCTCGGGAGTACCGATAGCTTCCGTCGCCGCGGTGTAGGACTTCTTGTTGGAGACCAGCTTTTTCATACTGTCCTCGCCGTATTTATTCTTCACCTTGATATCGACCTCATTTGTGTTGAAGTCGTTATCGGGAATGATGAGCTTTGAGTTATCAAAAAACTCAGGCTCGGTCTTTTTATTATCCACGCTGAGAGTAACGTCCCTGAATGAGCCGTCAATCTGAAGCTTGCCGTCCTCGTTATAGCCGAACGAGGTAATGAGCGGCGGTAAAGCCTCGAGATTCTCAAGCCTGATAACGCGCGAGTTCTCGGTAAGGCCGTCAAGATACTGCGAAACCATACCCGTGTTCTTGATCATATTGATGATGTCAGCCGTCGAGGACTCGGGGTAATAATTACGCAGAAGCGCCACGGCTCCCGACACAAAGGGAGTGGCCATTGACGTTCCGTTGTAGAACTCATACTTGCCGAAATCATCCTCATTGGCGTACGGATCGCTGACAGCGAGGTCGTC
>CACYDB010000224.1 GCA_902773035.1 uncultured Ruminococcus sp.
CTCTTTACATTTGTAAAAAGAGGTAGTATAATATATATGTATATCTTTGTCCGCTTTTATGCGGAATACTATTTGGGTAAAGAAGGAATTTGTTGTATGATGAATGTTCCGTTTTCACCGCCTGATATAGGTAAAGAGGAAATCGAAGCCGTTAAGGAAGTCCTTGAATCAGGCTGGATAACCACAGGACCCAAGACCAAGCTTCTTGAAAAAAGAATAGGCGAATATTGCCACACGGGTCAGGCTGTATGCCTTTCGTCACAGACCTCCTGCGCCGAGATGACGCTTCGTATCCTCGGAGTAGGCCCTCAGGACGAGGTTATCCTGCCCGCGTATACATACACCGCGACCTGCTCCGTAATTTACCACGTTGGCGCAAAGCCCGTTATGATCGACTGCAAGCCCGGCACCTTTGAGATGGACTACGATAAAATGGAAGCGGCGATAAATGAACACACCAAGGTCATTATTCCTGTTGACCTCGCGGGTATAGTCTGCGACTACGACCGAATCTACGAGGCTGTCCGCAATCAGCGCGACAAGTTCCGTCCGAAAGGCAAGATACAGGAACTGATCGGCAGAGTTGTTATTATGGCTGACGGAGCCCACGCCTTCGGAGCGCGCTGGCACGGTCAGATGTGCGGCGAGATCGCCGACTTCACCAATTTCAGCTTCCACGCCGTTAAGAATATGACCACCGCCGAGGGTGGCGCGGCTGTCCACAGACTCCGCGGCAGGATCGACGAGGAAAAAATGTACAAGCAGTATATGCTCTGGTCGCTTCACGGTCAGACCAAGGACGCTTTCTCAAAGGAAAAGCTCGCGTCCTGGGAGTACGACGTTGTGAACACCCAGTACAAGTGTAATATGCCCGACATACTCGCCGCGGTAGGACTTGCCCAGCTCTCAAGATACGAGAGTATGCTCGACCGCCGTCACGAGCTCATCAGGTACTACGACGAAAATCTCCGCGATCTCGACCTGCAGCTTCTTGAACACACAGGCGAGAATCACCGCAGTAACGGACATCTCTACTTTGTCCGATTCTTAGGCAAGGACGCCGAGTTCCGCAACGAGTTCTACAATCGTATGGCGGCTAACGGCGTAATGTGCAACGTCCACTTCAAGCCCCTGCCTATGCTGTCCGCGTACAAGAACAAGGGCTTCGACATTCTCGACTACCCCTACGCCTATAATATGCACAAAAACCAGCTTACTCTGCCGATGAACTCAACCATCAGCGACGCTGAGGCGGAGTATGTTATCGAAACCTTCAAGAAGGTTTACGACAGTATGATATAAAAACCGAGGTTCACTGTGAGAGAAGTATTTGAAAAACGACTCAACTTAATACTTATTTCGGCGATTCTTATAGCTTGTATAGCGATTGGCGTGCCGATGATGCTCTCGCGGTGCGAGGTCAGGACGGACGCCAACGAAGCGACCACCGCGACCGTGACCGAGGCTCAGACCGAAACCGTGACCGAAACGGCAAAGGAAACCGCGACGGACAAGCATCCCGACGACGTTCAGGTTATCTCCGAGGAAGTCAGAGTTAACTCCAGGAACGCTCAGCCCGAGGCTACGGTCGAAAAGAGCGAGAAAAAATCCGTCCCGACTACAGCCGAGCAGAAGAAGGCTGCCGAAAAGGCGGAGAAGCTCAAAGCCGAAAAGGCAAAAGCCGCTAAAAAGAAAAAGGCTAAAACTGAGAAGGCGACCGAGGAAGTCCAGTTCGCGACTGCCGAGCCCGTAGAGCACAAGGCGTCCTACGACGCTCAGTGGGACGCGGGTTATCTCGTAGCGATCGACAACCCCGACACAAGCTACAGCTGTCCGCACGTCGAGCTTACAGACCGCGACCGCGACCTGCTCGAGCGACTTTGCTACGGCGAATTCGGCACAGGCGGATTTACAGGCGCCGCGCTGATTGCCCAGTCTGTCAAGAACGCTATGGTCAGACTCGGCACCTCCGACGTAGCCACCATCATCAGAAGCTGTCGCTACACGGGAAGCACTCACAGCGGCACAAGCCAAGCCTGCAAGGACGCCGTTGTCTACGTATTCGATATGGACAAGGACGCCGTACAGCACAGACTCCTGTATATGTACAATCCGACAATGGTATCCTCAGCCTTCCACGAATCGCAGAACTATATATGCACCTTCAAGGAAATCCGTTTCTTTGACAAAAAGTAATTTATATACAAAATCTACAGGAGCTGCCTGAATTGCCAGACAGCTCTTCTTATTGGAAGAAATATGAAAACGAAAGGAAACAGGCGAATGAAAAGAACCATTTCAATTATTCTCGCCGCGGTTATGCTCATAACCGCGTTTACAATCTCCGCCTACGCGGATACAGATACAGTCAAGCTCAAGGTCAGCGGCACGACTGTAAAATCGCTCAACAAGGCGCTTTTTAAGGAGGTCAACGAGCTCCGCGCCGATATGGACACGCCCAAGCTCAAGATGGACAAAACCCTTGTCACAGCGGCGTACAAGCGAGCTTCAATGCTCGCGGTAATGTACTCCAACGCCGACTCCTGCGTCGAATCGAAGGAGCTTCCCGGGCTGTACATCATCGCCAAGGGCGACGAATACAAGGCTCTCGACAAGTTCGAGCGCAGTCTCTGCGACGAGGACGAGGAGCTCAACGCCTGCGGAATCGCCAACCTCACCGTCGGCGAAACGACCTACTGGGTAATGTGCTTCGACACACTCGACACAATCGCAAAGTACAGCTCCTACAGCTCAAAGAAAACCTCCTACTCCTTCACGGCGAACTATTACATTTCAAGCCTGAACGTCAAGGAGCAGTACGGCGAGTTCAAGAACAAAACTCTCCGCCTCGGCAAAACTTCAATGGGCAGAGTGACTCTGACAAACGGCACAAAGCTCAAAAATTCAAAGAAAAACTTCCCCGTTGTATACACGAGCTCCGACCCCGAAATCGCTTCCGTAAGCGCCTACGGCAAGGTCACGGCGAATAAGCCCTCCGCTTTCAAGCCCAAGAGCCGCTACACTCCCAAGAAGGGCGACTTCATTCTCTTTCACTGGTACAAAAACGACGGCTGGCTCGCCAACCACGTCGGCATAGTTTACCGCGTCAAAGGCAACACCGTAACTACTATCGAGGGCAACACGGGCGGCACGACCTACCGCAACTCAAAGGTAAGCTCCCGCAAATACAGCCTCAAAAGCTCGAGCATCGTCGGCTACATCGACAACTCAATGGAGCTGGGCAGAAAGAAAGCCATAAGCCTTGCGAACCTCGCGAAAAAGCAAATCGGCAAAAAGGGCGTTAACTACTACGGTCACACAAAGGCGTGGAAGGAGTTCCTCGGCGGAAAATATATGGCTGACAACTGGTGCGCTATTTTCTGCGGATGGCTTCTCGAGCAGAAGGACATCGACCCCTTCGACCTCAACTGGAGCCCCAGCTGTACATCGTGGATAAGACAGTGCAACAGCGCCGCTGTCGCGGTGATCACCGCCGAGATCCCGGGCACAGACCGAACCTATTCCTACAAGGTTTCGGTTACAGTATAATAAATCAGGCTGCGAACAGTGACGTTCGCAGCCTTTTACTTTGTCGCTTATTTAAAAAGTCCTTTCTTCTCATACGGCTCGCTCTCAAAGGATGTCAGCTTATAGCCCGTTTTCTCAACGACCTCCCTGAGCTTATCCTCGGGGATATCCTCCTTTGCGATGATAACCGAGCGTTTATCC